>JAFARH010000031.1 GCA_019245555.1 Betaproteobacteria bacterium | reverse complement strand
GGCGGCGCGACGAGCAAGGTCTATCTCGCGCACGACCCCTTCGCCAACCGCGACGTGGCGATCAAGGTCTTCCAGTTCGACAAGCACGCCGACGAGCAGGCCGAGCGCATGGTGCACAAGTCGTTCGTGGCCGAGGCATCGCTCGCCGGCAAGCTCAATCACCCGCACATCGTCGACATCTTCGACGCCGTGGTGGACCCGGATCGCAGCTACCTCGTCATGGAATACGTGCCGGGCACCACGCTGGAAGAGTACGCGCAGTCCGACAAGCTGCTGCCGGTGACCAAGGTCGTCGAGATCATCTTCAAGTGCATCCGGGCGCTCGAATACGCCGCGCGGCACGGCATCATCCACCGCGACATCAAGCCGGCGAACATCCTGCTCTCGCAAAGCGGCGAGACGAAGGTGAGCGACTTCGGCGCTTCGTTCCAGCAGAAGCTCACGCACACGACGCAGCTCCACGACGTCGGCTCGCCGGCCTACATGTCACCGGAGCAGATCCGCGGCGAGGCGCTCACGCACCAGACCGACATCTATTCGCTCGGCGTGACGATGTACAAGCTTCTCACCGGACGGCTGCCGTTCGCCGCCGGCACTCAGGCCGCGCTGACCTACGCCATCCTTAACACCGAGCCGGCGCGTCCGGCGAAGCTGCGACCCGAGGTGCCGGGACTCCTCGATGCGGTGGTGATGAAGGCGATGGAGAAGGACCTTGCGGCGCGCTATCCGTCGTGGCTCGAATTCGGCAAGGACCTCGGCCAGGCTTTTGCGAGCCTGAGGCTCGCGGGCGCTTCGGTTTCCGATTCGGAGAAATTCACGAAGCTGCGCGATTGCACGTTCTTCGCCGACTTCAATGACATCGTGCTCTGGGAGCTGATCCGCATCGGCGCCTGGAAGCAGATCGCCGCACCGAGCGTCCTCATCCGCGAAGGCGAGATGGGCGACAACTTCTACTTCCTGGTGGACGGTGAGGTCGACGTGACCCTTGGCGGCAAGCCGCTCGCCACGGTCAAGGCGGGCCGCTGCTTCGGCGAGCTCCTCTATTTTGCCGACAAGACGCAGCGGCGTACGACAACCGTCTCGAGCCGCGGACCGATTACGGTGATGGAAGTGAAGTCAGAAGCCATGCGCGCCGCCTCGGACGCCTGCCAGTCGGCGTTCAACAAGGCCTGCATGCGCGTACTAATCGAGCGCTTGGTCTATTCCAACGAGCGCCTCGCGCAAGCTGCTTAGAGCGGATCCCAGCTAAAGACGTCCTGCGATCGCTCGAGCGGGTAGAACCCCGTGCGCAGCGCCGGCACCGCATGCTCGGCGATGGTCTTCGGCGTCCAGCCTTCCGCGCGGTGCACCGACCGTACCGGCCGATTCTGCGAGAACAGGAAGAGCTCGTTCGCCCGCACGCCGAAGATCTGGCCGGTGACTTCTTTGGCTGCGTCCGAGACTAAGTAGACCGCGAGCGGCGCAATCTTGGCGGTCTCCATCGTCTTCAGCTTCTCGACGCGCTCCTTCTGGTCAACCGTCTCCGTCGGGATCGAGCCGATCATCCGGCTCCAGGCGAACGGCGCGATGCAGTTCGAGCGCACGTGGTACTTGGCCATGTCGAGCGCAATGGACTTCGATAGGCCAGCAATGCCGAGCTTGGCCGCCGAATAATTCGCCTGCCCAAGGTTGCCGATCAGCCCGGAGGTCGAGGTCATGTGCACATAGGCACCTGACTCCTGCGATTTGAAATGCGGTGCCGCGGCGCGGGCGACATAGAACGAGCCGTTGAGGTGGACGTCTATGACGGCACGCCATTCCTCAATGGACATGTTGAAGAAGAAGCGATCGCGCAGGATGCCGGCGTTGTTCACCACGGCGTCGATGCGCCCGAAGTAGTCGAGCGCGGCCTGCACGATACGATTGGCTGCGGTCCAGTCGGCGACGCTGTCGGTGCTGGCTGCCGCCGTGCCCCCGGCGGACTTAATCTCGTTCACGACCTTCTGCGCCGGACCGGCGTCGCTACCTTCGCCCTTGACCGATGTGCCGAGGTCGTTGACCAGGACCTTTGCACCTGCCGCCCCCATCGCGAGCGCGAAATCGCGGCCGATGCCGCCGCCCGCACCGGTGACCAGCACCACTTTGCCTTCGAGCATGGCCGTATTATGCCGGCGCGATGCTGGCCTCCGCGCTTAACCCTGCCTCGGTAGCGATCGTCGGCGCCTCCGACAATCCGCACAAGGTCGGCGGGCGCCCGATCCTTTATTTGCAGCGCTACGGTTTTCGCGGCGCGATCTATCCAATCAATCCAGCGCGCGAGACCGTGCAGGGACTGCGCGCTTTTCCGAGCATCGACAAGACACCGCAAGCACCGGAGCTCGCGATCGTAGCGGTCGCGGGAGACGAAGCGATCGGCGCGGTGGAAGCGTGCGCCGCGCGCGGCGTGAAGGTCACCGTCGTCATGACATCCGGCTTCGGCGAAACCGGCGAAGCCGGGAAAGCCGCACAAGCGCGAATGCTGAACGCGGCGCGCTCTGCGGGAATGCGCCTCATCGGTCCGAACTGCCAGGGGCTCGCCAACTTCGCGACCGGCGTGGTGGCGAACTTCTCGACCATCTTCAACGAGCTCGAGGCGCGCGACGGCCCTGTGGCGATCGTGAGCCAGAGCGGCGCGAACTCGCAGGCGATCTATACGCTCCTCCACGAACGCGGCCTCAGTGCCCGCCATGTGCACGCGACCGGCAACGAAGCGGATGTGACGGTCGCCGACCTCGCTGCCGCAGTCATAGTCGATCCGGGTGTACGCCTGGTGCTTCTATATATGGAGGCCATCAAGGACCCGGCGACGCTCGCGGCTGCAGCCGCTGAGGGACGTCGCCTGGGTGTCCCAATCGTCGCGCTCAAAGCGGGCCGCACAGCGAGCGGCCAGAAGGCGGCGAGCACGCATACGGGTGCACTTGCGAGTGAGGATCGGGTGGTCGACGCCTTCTTCGAGCGCCATGGCATCCGGCGCGCGGCCGATCCGAACGAGCTAGTGCGCGCGGCTGAGCTCTACGTCTCCGGCCGCCGGCCGCGGGGAAAGCGGCTCGTCTTCGTCAGCAATTCCGGCGCAAGCTGCGTGATGGCAGCGGACTATGCCGAGCAGCATCGCATTCCGCTGGCCGCAATCTCCGATCGTGCAAAAGCGCGGCTGAAGGAGGCACTGCCAGCATTCGCCGCGCTGGAGAACCCGATTGACGTGACCGGCGCGCTGCTGGGCAACTCAAAGCTGCTTTCCGCCGTGCTGCCGATCATCGGCGACGATGCCCAGAGCGACACCGTCGTGCTTGCGCTGCCGGTTGCGGGCACCGGCTATGATGTTCCTCGATTCGCGGCGGACCTCGCGTCATTCATCGAGCGCTATGGCCACGTCGCCGCTGTCGCGGCACCGCAGCCGGCCGTAAGGGCCGAATTCGCCGAAGCGGGCATTGCCACGTTTGCGCGTGAAGGCGAAGCGATGGATGCGCTGACGCAGGTTGCAGACCACGCGGCCCTCCTAGCTCGGCCTGCGGCGCCGTTTATCCGACCAAAAACCGCAGCGGGGCGCTTCCTCAACGAGGCCGAGAGCCTGGCGATGCTGGCCAAGTCGGGACTGCCGGTAGTCGAGCATCGGTTGTGCCGCGACGAAGCCGAGGTTCAGGCCGCCGGCAAAGCGCTGGGCGCCGAGATGGTCGTGAAAGCGTGCTCGCGCGACCTGCCGCACAAAAGCGATCACGGCCTGGTGGCAATAGGTGTCGCGGATCCA
>JAFARH010000020.1 GCA_019245555.1 Betaproteobacteria bacterium | reverse complement strand
CCGCGCCGCGCCCGTTATTCGGCGCGGATATTGTTCTCCCTGACGACCTTGCCCCAACGCGCCACGTTGTCGACGATCCACTTCTCGGTTGCTTCCGGGCTCAACACACGCACGTCCATGCCGAGCGTCTCGGTGAGCGTCTTGGTGACGTCGGGCAGATTGATCGCCTTTACGAGCTCCGCGTGGAACTTGTCGATGATCGGACGCGGCGTCTTCGCGGGAGCGAGGATGCCCCACCAGGCATTCGCCACCAGGTCGATGCCGCTCTCTTTCAGGATCGGCACCTCCGGCATGGTGTGCGAGCGCTTGTCGCCAGTGAGGACCAGTGCGCGCAACTTTCCGTTCCGCACGTGCTGCGCCTGCGCCGCAGTCGAGGCCATGGCGAGCTCGACCTGTCCGCCCATCGCGTCGGTCGAGAGCGGACCACCGCCCTTATAGGGCACCGGAACGAACTTAACGCCTGCCGCTTGGTTGAGCAGGATCGTGGCGAGGTGAGCGAGCGAGCCATTGCCGACATTGCCCATCGTGACCGTGTCCGGCTTGGCCTTCGCCGCGGCCAGCACATCGGCGAAGTTCTTGTACGGCTTCGTCGTAGCGGTGGTGATCGCCATCGGCGCGTCGCCAACGATCATCACCGGCGCGAAGTCTTTCACCGGATCGAACGGCAGATTGGGATTCAGCGCCTGGTGCACGGCGTGCGTGTCGAAGATGAAGACGAACGTGTACCCATCCGGCGCGCTCTTCGCGACGTAGTCGGTGCCAATGACGCCCGACGCGCCGGTGCGATTCTCGACGATGAACTGCTGCTTCAGCGAATCGGTGAGCTTGGCTGCAAGGATGCGCGCGAGCGGATCGACCGAGCCGCCCGGCGGATATGGCGAGACGAACTTGACGACCTTCGTCGGCCATTCCTGCGCCTGGACGGAACACGCCAGGCAAGCGAGCAGCAGAAACCTAAAAAGCCACATTCCTTCCCCCTTTTAGTTTGAGCATGTCGCGCGCATCGTTCGGCGTGGCCACGGAAAGGCCTAGCTCCTCCAGGATGCGGCGCGCCTTCGCCACCTGCTCGGCGTTGGATTTTGCGAGCTGGCCGCGGCCGAGCCAGAGGCTGTCTTCGAGGCCGACGCGGACGTTGCCACCCATCACCGCGCTCATCGCGGCGATGAACATCTGGTTGCGGCCCGCGCCGAGCACGGACCAGTGATAGGCCTCGCCGAACAGGCGGTCGGCGGTGCGCTTCATGTGCATGACGTCTTCCGGATGCGGACCGATGCCGCCGCGGATGCCGAACACCGACTGGATGAAGAGCGGCGGCTTGAGCAGCCGCCGGTCGACGAAGTGCGCGGCGACGTAGAGATGACCGATGTCGTAGCACTCGATCTCGAAGCGCGTGTCGTTCTCGGCGCACGATTCGAGGATGTAGGCGATGTCCTTGAAGGTGTTCTTGAAGATGCGATCGTCGGACCCCGCGAGATACGGCTTCTCCCAGTCGTGCTTGAACTCCTTGTAGCGCCCGAGCATCTCGTAGAGGCCGAAGTTCATCGATCCCATGTTGAGCGACGCGACTTCAGGCTTCAGCTTGAGCGTTGGCTGCAGCCGCTCCTCGATCGACATCGTCGGCGCGCCGCCCGTGGTGAAGTTGATCACCACATCGCTCGCCGCCTTGATCTTCGTCGCAAACTTCCTGAAGAGCTCCGGATCCTGCGTCGGCCGACCGTCCTTGGAGTCGCGCGCGTGCAGGTGCACGATCGAGGCTCCGGCCTCGGCGGCGGCGATGGCCGCATCGGCGATCTCGTCCGGCGTGATGGGAAGATAGGGCGACATGGTCGGCGTGTGGATCGAGCCCGTTACCGCGCACGTGATGATGACCTTGCCTTGCGCTGCTGCCATAGTTAGCTTTGGATTACCCTTTGGATTACCTCAGGAAAGTCAGGGACGTATTGTGAAGATCGAAATCCGCCGCGTCGAGCCCGGCGACTACAAAGCAGTGCAGCAAATCTTCTCGCAGCCCAACGTGCTGCGCGGAACGCTGCAAGTGCCGTTTCCCTCGGAAGAAATGTGGAAGAAGCGCCTCGAGGCCTTCGGCGACGAGCGCTACCAGCTCGTCGCCAGCGTCGAAGGCGAGATCGTCGGCATGGGCGGCTTCGATCTCTTCCCCGCATCGCCGCGGCGCCGCCATGCCGGCTACGTCGGCCTGATCGTCGACGAGAAGTGGCACGCCAAAGGCGTCGGCACCGCGCTCATGAAGGCGTTGATCGACGTCGCCGACAACTGGCTCAACCTTTCCCGGCTCGAGCTCACCGTCTTCATCGACAACGAGCGGGCGGTGAAGCTCTACAAGAAGCTCGGCTTCGCCATCGAAGGCACGCACAAGAAATACGCGTTCCGCGACGGCGAGTTCGCTGACTGCTACGTCATGGCGCGCGTTCGCTAGCGACTACCGTTCATTGCAAACGCTTACGCAGCCGGCCTGCAACGGTCTTAATATGCGCGCCATTTTTCCAAAGAACAAGACCGTCATGACCGAAGCGACCCTGCGAGCGATTCTGTGTCCTTGCTGCAAGCAGCTCCTCTATGCCCTTGAACCGGACGTGCGCGGCGGCTGGCGGCTGACCAAGGACAGCCCTGCCATCACGAACGACCAGAACGGCCCGTTCATGAAGTGCCCGCGTTGTTCGCGTCGCATCGCGATGATCAAGAGCCAGGACAGCCCGGAGCGAGGCGACCCGCCGTATTTCGTTGCCAGTAAGCAGGCCTGCGACAAGTTCCTGCGCTAGCCGCTAGACCAGGTAGCGCACGCCCGCGTCGACAGCGAGCGCCTGGCCGGTAATGTGCTTGCCGGCGTCGGTAGCGAGGAAGAACGCCATGTTGGCAATCTCCTGCGCGCTGACGGTCGAGCGCATGCTGGTGGTGTCGAGGAACTTGTCGAGAAAGGCTTCGCGGCTCACGCCGAGCGATTTCGCTTTCGCCTCGACGACCCGATCGATACGCTCGCCCTCGACAATTCCCGGGCAGATACAGTTGACGCGCACCTTGTCGGGTCCGGCTTCCACCGAAAGACTCTTGGTGAATCCCACCACGCCCCACTTCGCGGCGCAATAAGGCGAGCGCTGCGGGAAACCGTGCAATCCAGCTGCTGACGAGAGGTTGACAATGCTGCCGCCACCGGCAGCCTTGATCATCGGCATCGCTTTGCGCGTGCAGTAAAACATGCCGTTGAGATCGACCGCGAGGCAGCGATCCCAGTCCTCCGGCTTGATGTCCTCGACCTTCGCGGTCGGGCCGGCGATGCCGGCATTGTTGACGAGCACGTCAAGGCCGCCGAGCTCGCGCCTTACATCATCGAACAGGCGGTCGACATCCATCAGATTGGCGACGTCGGCGCGCGTCTTCGTAACTCTTGCGGGCACTGCAGCGAGCGCACGCTCATCCACATCGCAGACGTGCACGCGAGCGCCGTTGTCAACGAATGTTTGAGCAATCGCCCGGCCGATCCCGGCGGCGCCGGCGGTGACGAGCACGCGTAATCCCGTGGCGGAGAGGTTCATGGCGATGGATAATAACTGCAGGTCGCCAGGGGAAATTCGAGGGGAAGTCAGTGCTAAGAGCGTCCAAAACCGAGACGCCAGTCTCGATCGAACAGGAAGAGCTTCGCGGCATCTCGCGCACCGTGGCCGAGATCCACTGGCTGCTGCTCATCCTCGTCCTGCTCTACCTCATCTTCGGCGGCACGCACAAGGATTCGGAATCGAACGCGGCGATCTCGTCGGGTCTTTTCTTCTACGCGGCGCTCGTCATGACTTTCCGCTACGCGAACTTCTACAAGCACGAGACGCGCTGGAAGATCGCGTTCGAGACGGTCGGCATGGTCGCGTTCATCACCTGGGTGCTCTGGTACACGAACCGCCTGGCCAGCCCGCTCCTTAACGCGTTCCTCCTGCCGGTGATCACTTCCGCGCTGACGCTCGGCAAGGTCTTCACTCTTCTTACGGTCGCACTCATCGCTGCGTGCTACCTCCTGCTGAGCGGCACGGTCGCTCCGGACCTGATCTCGCTGCCCTTCATCGGCGCGTTCATCGCGCAGATCGCGCCCGTGTTGCTCGTCGCCTACATCACGACCATGTTCTCGGCCGACATCCGCTACGGCCTCGCGCGCGCCAAGGTCCTCTCGGAAACCGACGAGATGACCGGGCTGCTCAACGTGCGCGGCTTTGCCATCGCCGCCAACCGCCTCTTCGCACAGGCAGCGCGTCACGGCCGTCCGACCAGCGTGCTGATGATCGATTGCGACAACCTGAAGACGGTGAACGATGCGCATGGCCATGCGGCGGGCAACGACCTCCTGCGCCATCTCGCGCTCTCCATCCAGGCCGAGCTCCGCTTCACCGACGTAGCGGCGCGCTACGGCGGTGACGAGTTCATCGTGCTCCTGCCCGACACGCCGGCGAAGGGTGCTCTCGAAGTCGCGGAACGCATCCGTGGCCGGGTGCACGGCGCGCCGATCCAGACCGGCAACCGCGAGGTCACCTCGAGCGTCAGCATCGGGCTCGCCAGCTATCCGGAAGATGGCGCGACGCTCGATGCCCTCGCAGCACACGCCGACGGCGCGCTTTATTCAGCCAAGCAAGACGGACGCAACCGCACGGTCAAGTTCCGCGCGGCGCCGGCTTAAAGAACCAACTCCCAGAATTCGCTTACCGCGCGCGGGCCGAAGGTGTCGTGCACCTCGGTCTTCTTCAGCTTCCTGAAGCCGGTCTTGGCGTAGATCGCGCGCGCCGCCAAGAGGTGGGCGTGCGTCCATAACACGAGCTTTTTGTAGCCCTTCTCGCGCGAGAAGCGGATGCACTCGTCCACCAGGCGCCGGCCGAGGCCGGTGCCGCGTGCGGAGGGCTCGACCAGCAGTAGCCGCAGCCGCGCGTTGCCCTTGTCGTTCACCACGAAGACGCAGCCCAGCCGCTCGCCGTTACGCTCGGCGATCCAGCAGTGCTCCCGCCGGGCGTCGAAGTCGTCGATGAAGTCCTTGACGATGCCGGCGACCAGCGCCTCGAACGCGAGGCCCCAGCCGTCCTGCTGGTTGTAGAGCACGGCGTGGCGCTCGACCACCCAGCCCATGTCGCCCGGCCGGTGCTCGCGCAGCGTGATCTCGCCGGGTGCCTTGTCGCTCTTCAGCAGTGCCTCGACGGTCTGCATCGCGGAAACCAGCCGCCCCCGCTCCTTCGCCTCGAGCGGCGCGAGCATTTGCGCCATCTCATCGCGCGAGCGCGAATCGATCAGGGTAAAAGCCTTGCGACCCTTGCCCGTCAGCGTCAGGTGCTGGTGCCGCGCATCGTGCGTCGCCCGCTTCGCCTGGATCAGGCCGCGGCGCCGCAGCGTCTGTAGCAGGCGGCTCAGGTAGCCGAGGTCGAGCGACAACTCGCGGCCGATGGCCGTCGCGGTCGTCTCGCCGTCCCGGCCAAGCGCATAGAGGACGCGCGCTTCGGCGAGCGTGAACGGGCTGCCGACCATGCCGGGCTTCACCACGCCGATGCGGCGCGTGTAGAAGCGGTTGAAGCCGCGCACAGCCTCGACGTGGTTCATGCCGCCCATGCTCTGGCGGACTACTTGCTTTTGTCAAGTATTTCATAATGCGCGCATGGACCTCTTCGACCTGAAAGGCAGAGCAGCGCTCGTTACCGGCGGCAACGGCGGCATCGGCCTCGGCATGGCCGAGGGCCTCGCCCGCGCCAAGGTGGCGATCGCCGGACGCGACGGCGCCAAGAATGCCAAGCCCGCCAAGCAGCACGGCTCCATCGCCATCGCTGCAGACATCACGGACGAGAAGGCGTGCCGCGGCATGGTGGACGAGGCAGCGAAGAAGCTCGGCAGGCTAGACATCCTCATCAACAATGCCGGCATCAACATCCGCAAGCAGCCAGAGCAGTATCAGCTCGCGGAGTGGCACCGCGTTCTGGAATCGAATCTCACCAGCGCCTTCGTCGCGTCGCAGGCCGCTTATCCACACATGCAGCGCGCCAAGGGCGGGAAGATCGTCAACATCGGCTCGATGATGTCGATCTTCGGCGCCTCGTTCGTCGCGGCGTACGGCGCGAGCAAGGGCGGCATCGTGCAGCTCACTCGCGCGCTTGCGACCGCTTGGGCAAAGGACAACATCCAGGTGAACGCGGTACTACCGGGCTGGATCGACACCGCGCTTACGCGCCGGGCGCGAGACGAAATATCAGGACTTCATGAGCGCGTGCTCGCTCGCACGCCCGCGGGACGCTGGGGCGCGCCCGAGGATCTCGCCGGAATCGCGGTGTTCCTTTGCTCGAGCGCGAGCGATTTCGTCACCGGAACGGCTATCCCGGTCGACGGGGGCTACGCGGTGCAGGCGTAAGCAGGTTCTTGCGCATGGCGTCCTGCGCGGCCGCCGTGCCGAGGAAATCGAGGAACGCCTGCGCCGCTGCGCGCTTCGTGCTCGTCGACATCACAGCCGCGGCGAACGCGACGGAGCCCTGCACTTCTTCCGGCAGCGGGCCGACGATATCGATCCCCGGCACCGGCGCGAGCTCGCAGAGGAGCTGCGCACCGAGCTCCGCCTCGCCGCTCGCGATCACCGCGGCGACGGGACCCTTGTCGACGATGACCCGCTTCTTCAGCCTGTCGACGAGGCCGAGCCGCTCGAGGAGCTTCGCGAAGTAAAGGCCGCTCCAGCCCTGGCGCGAATGGGCAACGGAGCTCGCGGCCAGGATGGTTCTCTTAAAGGCGTCCAAAGATCCGATGTCCGGTTTTCGCGCGCCGGAGCGCACGGCAACGCCGACACCGGACGTGCCGAGCTCGATGCGCGTGGCGGGCACGACCTTCCCATCTCTTACGAGCTGGTCGATGCCCTCGCCGGTGAGAATCACCACATCGGCGCTCGCGCCGTCGGCGATGGATTTGAGCAGCGCCTGCGTCGCGTGATAGTCGATCTGCAGGCCGGGGATCGTGTCCTGCAGCACGCCCTTGAGAGCAAGCGTGCTCAGGATCGCGAGATCGTTAAAAAGCGGTTTCGATGGAGACATAGATGAAGTTCGAGCCTCCGTTCACGTTGCCGTAGAGCTCGGATTTGCCGAACTCGCCCGAGCGGTGCGACACGCCCACCCCGACGTAAGTATCGCGTGCCACGCGCACGTCGAAGCTGGGATCGAGATAGTTGAGCAACTTCCACGTGCCGCGGTCGCGGCGCCCCTGGTCGTGGGACTCCATCTGGCCGATCTGCTCGGAGTACGAGAGACCCGAGCCGAAGCCGAAGCGGGTGTGCAGGTAGTTATCCCAAGGGAACTTGGTCCAGTACGCCTTGAAGAAGGCCATCACCGACCAATAGTCGTTGCCGTAGGTCTGCTCGAAGTGGCGCTGCAGTCCGACAAAGGCGGCGAGATCAACCGGCCAGCCGCCCGCGTTCTCGATCAACTTCCGACCGAAATGCACCGCCGCCACGTTGGTGTTGTCGACGGTGTGGGTGGACGTGCAGCTGAGCTCTACGGTTTGCGCCACATTGCAGTCGCTCGACTGCCCGTAGAGGAATTTGACGATGAGCGGCTTCGAAGCCGGCGCCCAGCGCTGCTGGGCGGGTTGGAAGTCGTAGAGGAAGCCGATGAACGCATCGCCCTGCGCGCTGCCAGTGGCAATCGGGCTCGACGCGATCTCGCTCGAGCGGCGCGTTGCGGTAATGGCGCCGATGATGTTCCAGCGTTCATTCAGGGCGTAGCTCGCATAAAGCGCAGCCTGCACATCGACGCCGGCTCCCGCCGTATAGGTCGGAGTGCCGTAATAGAAGTTGTTCAGCTTCTCATCGCGCCACGCGAGCATGACGTGCGGCTTGAGCGTGAAGCGGTTGTGGTGCCACTCGTTCCAGTAGCCGAGCCGCGCCTCGCTGCCGCCGGATCCATTGCTGACGTCGGTCAACAGCTCGATGTAAGGCGTGCCCCAGCTCGTCTTGCGGCGCAGGCTCACCCCACCGTCGTATCCCGGTTCCCGCAGCGGGAGGTTGAGCGTGCTCTCGGGCCGGTTGTCTCGGTTGAAGCCCTCGAACCGGTAGCGGATGAACGCGTCGAACCGCCAGTCGTTCTGCTGGAACTTGAGGCCGATGCGCGTGGCGTGGAGGTAGGCGTATTCGCCTTCGTACAGGTAGAGCGCGGTCTGATCCGCGCCGCCCTCGGCCCCACGGTAAGTCGAGTGCTCCCAACGGAAAACGTAGCCTACGGCGGCACCGCCGGGCTCCAGGACGTCGATGAATGGGTCGCTCGATGCGAATACACGTGCAGCATTTAGCAGTGCAAGCGCCGAGACCCACCGGTAGACTTGGTGCACCCTTAGTTCCCCAAACACCCTTCTTATTTATGCGCGCGCATATTAGTTGGATTCTGCTTGCAGCCCCATTGCTGGTTCACGCGGCGGAGCCGCTTAAGCTCATGCGCGCGCCGCTGCCCAACCCACCTTGGCCGCAAGGCGACGAGCGAGGCATGGCGAACCAGATCGGTTCAGCAACCTGGAACCGCTGCGCGTGGCACATGAGCCAGCAGGGCGCGGAGAGCTACGAGCTCTCGCAGGTACGCTCGAGCACGATGCCGCTCTCGCCTTTTGCCGGGCCGTACGTGCTCAAGGCGAAGCCGACCACCGGCGTGCCGATGACGGCGCAGGCCTTCAACATGGATTCGATCAACGAAGGCGCCGATCCGGGCCAGCAGGGCACGCAGTTGGACGCGCTTGGTCACTTCGCGTCGCTGCGTCAGCCTTGGGACGGCAAGTCGTCCTTCCCGTCAGAGAACGCGATCTACTACGGCGGCTTCACGCAGCAGCAGGTGAAGC
Source organism: Betaproteobacteria bacterium (assembly GCA_019245555.1). Taxonomy (GTDB): domain Bacteria; phylum Pseudomonadota; class Gammaproteobacteria; order Burkholderiales; family SG8-39; genus SCGC-AG-212-J23. The sequence goes on along the minus strand of JAFARH010000020.1, from coordinate 3,526 downwards.
CGACCGTCGACTCATCGCTTCAGCGCCTTGGCGTCGACAAGGTGCCGCCGATCGTGACGAGCGCGGTGCTCCTCGACGCGAAGAGCCTGGTCGGCAACGGACAACCAATGAAAGCGGGCCAGGTAATCACGGTCAAGCACCTCGAGGACATGATCAAGGCGCAGAACCTGACCTTCCGCAACATCCTGCCGGGCGACGTGGTGTTCATCTATACCGGCTGGGGCGATTATTGGCGCGACCCCGACACGGAGAAGTTCTACTACACGAAGGCGCCCGGGCTCTCGTACGACGCGGCGCGTTATCTCGCCGAGAAGCGCATCGTCGCGATCGGACTTGATACGCCGTTCGTCGACACCGTGCCGGAAGGCATGCTCGAGGGCAAAGGTGCACCCGCTGAGGGCACGCCGCCTGCGCTACCGTTTGCCGTGCACCATCACATGCTCACGCAGGCCGGCATTCACCTCATCGAGAACATGAAGCTCGACGAGATGGCGAACGACCACACGTGGATCTCGTGCGCCATGATCCTGCCGCTGCGCGAAAAAGGTGCGGCCGGATCGCCGATCCGGCCGGTGGCGATCGGCGTGCCTACACTACCTGGCAAAAAATAAGAGCCAGACCGACGACCGAAACGAACCAGACGCCCGTGCGCAGCCACGGGATCCCGGCGAGATACACCGCGGCGTAGACGACTCGCGCCCAGACGAAGAGCTGCGCGCCGAGCAATGTCGCCGCATTCGTCTTTCCCGCTGCAACTGCAACGAGCACCAAAACGGCGAAGAGCACCAGGCTTTCGAGCATGTTGTGGTGCGCGCGCGCCGCTCGGCCCGCCCATCCAGTGCAGGGCGCAAGGCCCTCGCGATTCCCCGCGAGCGTGGGCAAACCGACTTGTAACGTGGCGCCCGTGACGGCAATTAACATTTGGACGAAGGTGAGCAGCACAGACCACAGCAGCAGTGCCAGTTCCGGTTTCATGTTGTCTCCCTTTTCCCCTCATTTCCCCTGAGGTGAGGAAATAATTGTCGCCGATCCTCTACGCCGGTGGACTTCCGGCGGCGGCAGGAGCAAGATGAGGCCAAGCTTCTAAGAAGGGAATAATCGCGACCTCCAATAGAGCCGCGAAGAGCAGGACCCGCAGGAAAAAGCGGACCGTCAGGACCGCCGAAGGAAAGCTTCCCTCCGAAAAACCCTCAGCGCTGCCAGGCCGCGCGCCGGAACTGCCTTCGCCGGGACGTTACGGCCAAACGGCGGCCGGCGAACTCGTGAATCTTTTCGCGGATTTCCTGCTGGATGTCCTCGGGCAAAGCAGTGGCAGCGTCATCGAATCGGCTCACCACCTCGTCAGGGGCCGGCGGGCCGTCGTGGAAGAAGCCACGACCCTTGTCCCAGACGAGCGCGCGGTCACTCGAGTCCTGGCCGTAGCAAAGCTGGAAGAGCGTGACCTCGCCTTCTGCCTGCCAGACGAAAAGATCGAAAAAGTCGTCGTGAAACCAGCGCCTGCGTGCAGGCCCTTCGTCGGCGACCCCGTGAATTTCTTTGAGCATCTACGGTCTTTGACTGTAGAGGGCGCCTCCGGGTTCGTCCACCATGTCGGTAAAAGTCCACATTCGGTCGCGGGCCTAATGACCGGGTCAACTCTGCGCCGTCCGGCGCGTTCGACGGGGGATGGACACGCAATACAAGTGCGGCGGGGTGTGACAAAAGGTAGCTGCGGGAAAAGCCGCTTGCACACAGGGTCGAAACTTGCTCTGACGAAGGAGTGATGATCGTGAACACTGAGACCACTACGAAAGCGCCGGCCACGAGCGAAAGGCATTCAGACTTTCTCAAGTCGCTCGTTGAGTTCACCCGGGATCATCGCGCCGCGCGCTGGAGCGGCACGCTCTCCGAATTCTTGGAGACGATTTTCCGCAACGACGCCAAGGGCATCGTGCGAACGAGCCACCAGTACACCTGGGACATGCTGCGCGCCAATGGTTTCGACGAAGGCTTCTCCGACGGCAAGTTCCGCTGCCAGCTCTTCGAGGACGAGCTGTTCGGCATCGACGACACGATCGGTCGCGTGCTTGACTACTTCAAGGCGGCAAGCGCCGGCTCCGAAGTGGGCAGACGATTGCTGCTGCTGCTCGGGCCGCCGTCGGGCGGCAAGTCGAGCATGGTCATCCTGCTCAAGCGCGGCCTCGAGGCGTACAGCCAGACCGATGCGGGCGCGCTCTATGCGATCCACGGCTGCCCGGTGCACGAATCGCCGCTTCACCTGATACCGCACACGCTGCGGCCGCAATTCCGCCAGACCTACGGGGTGGAACTCACCGGCGAGCTTTGCCCGCATTGCACGAGCCGCCTGCAGCACGAGTACAACGGCGACTTCATGCAAGTGCCGGTCGAGCGCATCTTCATCACCGAAGCCGGCCGCATCGGCGTGGGCACGTACGCACCGCACGACCCGACGACGGCGGATATCGCCGACCTGGTCGGCTCGGTCGACCTTTCGAAGGTTTCAGAATTCGGTGACGAAGGCGATCCGCGCGCCTGGTCCTGGTCGGGCGCGGTGTTCGCCGCGAGCCGCGGCCTTCTCGAAATGATCGAGATCCTGAAGGTGAAGCGCGAGTTCCTCTACCTGCTGCTCACGCTGACGCAGGAGAAGAACGTCAAGGTATCGCGCTTCCCGCTGATCCACCTCGACGAGACGATCGTCGCGCACACCAACTTCGCCGAGTTCCGCAAGTTCCTGCAGGAGCCGGAGAATGAGGCGCTGCTCGACCGGATGGTGATCATCCAGGTCCCGTACACGCTCGACTACAAAGAGGAAGCGCGCATTTATAGGAAGCTCTGCTCTTCCACGCAGGCGTTCCGCGAGGTGCATCTCGACCCGCACGCGCTGCACGTTGCATCCGTCTTCGCGGTGCTCTCGCGCCTCGGCGAATCCGAGGAGCGCGATGCCGACAACGTCAAGAAGGTGCGCCTCTATGCAGGCGAGGATGTCGAAGGCGTCGCGCCGGGCGACGCGGCCAAGATGAAGCAGAAGAACCCGGACGAAGGCCTGTCCGGCGTTTCGCCGCGATTCGTGATCAATGCGCTCTCCAACGCCATCATTCAGTCGGAGGCGAGAAGCCTGACGACCATGGACGTCCTGATCGCGCTCAAGGACTCGATCGAGTCCGATGTCCGGATCGACGGCAAGAAGAAGCGCAAGTGGGTCGACTTCCTCGTCGCGGTGCGCAAGGACTTCTACAACCGCTGGGTCAAAGAGGACGTGCATAAGGCCCTCTTCGTTTCATTCGAGCAAGAGGCCCAGCAGCTGCTCGACAAATACCTCGACGAAGTCGAGGCCACGCTCGACAACCGCACGCTGCGCGATCCGATCACCTCCGAGGAGCGGAAACCCGATGAGCGTTTCCTCCGCTCGGTCGAGGAGAAGATCCGCATCTCCGAGTCCGGCAAGCTGTCCTTCCGGCAGGAAGTGGTGCGCAAGGCGATGGGCGCCTACAAGCGCGGCGAGAAGTTCACGCTGGACTCGCATGCG
>JAFARH010000418.1 GCA_019245555.1 Betaproteobacteria bacterium | reverse complement strand
TGCTGCCCGCTTCGCTTCCGATGTCCGTACGCCTGGCGGCCGCCTGGGACGCAGGCGTGCTGCTATTCCTCGCCCTGACGTGGTGGGTCGCTCGCAGCTGCCCGCCGGATGTAATGCGCCGAACGGTTCTGCAGAACGATCAGGGCCGCCTGGGTGTCCTCCTCCTCGTGATGGCCGCAATCATCGCCAGCATGGCGGCCATATTTTTTCTCCTGGAGAAACCCGCGAAGATCGGGGCGGCGCCGCCGCCGCTGCAGATCGTCCTCGCAGTCGCGACGATAGTCTGCTCGTGGCTCATGACCCACGTGATGTTTGCGCTCCACTACGCGCACCGCTTCTATCGTGACGACCCTACGACCCCGGAACGCGACGCCACGGGCGGCCTCAATTTTCCAGGCACCAAGGCCCCTCAGTATGGGGACTTTCTGTATTTCTCCTTCGTGATCGGCATGACATCGCAGGTATCCGATGTCCAGGTCACCTCCAGCGCCATGCGCAGGCTTGTGCTCTGGCATGGCGTGCTGTCCTTCGCGTTCTATACCGTTGTCCTCGCATTGACCATCAACATCGTCGCTGGTTTGATCTAGCGCGCTTTTTATGGCCACGGTTAGGAAGTAGTTGTTCTGGCCACAGCAAATCAGATGCCGCCCTACGGGCGGTATGTGGGGAATCACCGGGCATGATGCGCCAATGGAAGACATCTGCCCGTCGACTTCTCAGAACGCTCACATCTACATCAAGACGCTGCACACAGCGTGTCTCATATTAGGCGGCGAGCACAAGCTCGCGGACTATCTGGGCGTCACGACGGCGGAGGTAGAGGCATGGTTGAACGGCCGCAGCTTCCCACCCGACTCGGTGTTCCTGCGCTGCGCAGATTTGGTTCACGCGAATCGAGCGATCAGTGAGTCACAGAAGAGACGAGCACCACCAAAAGACAGCTGAACGCGCCCGGCGTCGCAGCGCTGCGATTAGGCGTGCCCTGCCTGAATCCCAGAGGGCGTCGTCTCGAGCACGATGTCGGCTGCCTTCAGAAAGACCGGGTCGGGCAACGGCGTCCTCGATTCGAGCCACGACCTCAGCTTGAACTCGCTCACGCCGAGATGCGCGGCGAGCGTTTTGTAACCGCCACAGATTTCGGCGGCACGCCTCAACATCTTGCCTTGGAAGGCGAGCATCGCACGTGCTCGAGTGCAAGGCCCATGCCATAGGTGCCGTCGGGTGCTCCCCGACAGACCGCCTATGAAATGCCGTCGATAATTCGCCCGCCACGGGCATGGGGAACGTGGCGCAAGGGGGACTACCGCATGACATCGCACGCCAATGGTTGAGCAATTAGCGCCGTGCCGTGTCCTTGTCATCGACGATTTCGCGGACGCTGCTTCGACACTCGTCCTGCAGCTAAAACACGCCGGCTGCGAAAGCACGTACGTCACGGACCCGAGAGACGCTGTAGCCATAGCTGAGAAGTTCAGGCCCGATGCTGTCTTGCTGGATATAGGCATGCCCCATATCAACGGCTATGAACTGGCCCCGATGCTCAGGCGAGCATTAGCACCCCGCTCGATCCGCGTGGTGGCGATAACTGCCTGGGGTTCGGCCAAAGACCGCGAGATGTCGCGAGCGTGCGGGTTTGATGCACATCTGGTAAAGCCAGTCGTCATGGACGCGATGCTGACGACCCTGGGAACGCTGTTGCAGCGCGACCTGCGTTAGTCGGAGTCGCCGGCTACTTCCCACGCTTATTCGGGCACGCGCTTTGCGGCGTGGATGCAATGGAACCCTTGCCGCAGCTGACGGAAGACCAGTTCGCTCGACTTGGTCGGGAGGAACAAATCGCCTATCTGTGGCACGCCGTCCTGGCGCTGCGGGAGAAAATCGACTCCATTGTCCCGCCCAACGGTCTCGCTAGCGTCACCTCGTCGCCGCCGACGGAGCGGTCGTCTTGACGATCCTCGGTCCGAGCCGCCTCGCTCTGGAAGCAGCGTTCGCCCGTACCTTTGCTATCGAATCTCTTCCAAGCTCGACGAGCAGGACACCGAGGATCACTTGCGCGAGGCATGCGCAGCATTCGAGGACGCTCGTCATCTTGAGCGGGGCATTGGCGTCGTAGCGCCGGAACTCGGTGCCATCGCACCTTGCGCATCGCCCCAGGAGCGGTCCAAGGGGAAATGTGAGCCGCTCGGGGTTTGTGCTGGCCGGCGCCGATGACGGTCCCGCGCTGGTCATCACCAGCGGCGCATTCGATTCGGCGTGCTGGACGAATTGCAGCAGCATTTCATAGGCCCTGAAGGGCATCTGCGCGCGGCCGCTGCTCCAGCGAAGCAAAGTCGCCTCGGGCACGTGCAGCCGGTGCGACAGCGCCTGGCTGCTGCCCTCGATCTCGGTCGCGCGGGCAAGTAACCGCGTGCAGACGGTGTCAGCCATGTTGCCCGCGCACGCTCCGCGGCGCGGATGCGATCAGCTCGCTCACGTTGTTCCGAGTGAGAAGGTCGACCACTCGCAGAAAGAGCTCCTCGGGGATGTTGGTCGTACCCTGGAGCAGGAACGTGAGTCGCAACGTGCTGATTTCGAGGTAACCGGCAAGCTGCGCCGGCCCGCCCGAGAGCTCGACGCCGCGCGCGAGCGCGCGCAAGCGCAACGACTGATTCGATGACATGACGCCCCTTGGGGTACAGCCTTGGGCGTCGTGACCGGAGGGATGTCCGGTTTGGCTTCGCGGAAGGAGTTGCTCGAGCCCAGGCTGCCCCAATAACAGCAGCTTGTCCACCCTTTTCTCCTGGCAGTCGAATACAGCGACTGCCAAGGCATCTACGCCGGGCTGATCTCGATACGCCGCGGCTTCGCATGCTCTGCCTTGGGAATGCGCACCTTGAGCACGCCCTGCTTGAGATCGGCTGTCAGCTTCCCGGTATTGAACTCCCGGGACAGGGCGAAAACGCGCCGATATCGCGACCGGGTGACTTCAACGTGCGTGGCTTCCATTTCCTTCGGCATCTCGAGGGCGATGCGTCCGTCGATGAAGAGGTTCTCGCCGTCGACATGCAGGTCGAGATTTTCCCGCGTGACGCCGGGCAGATCCGCGTAGAGCGTGATGCCACCCTCGTCTTCCACCACGTCCACCGGCGGCAGGAGGAAGGCTTCGTTCGATGTTTGCTCGGTCATGATGCGCCTCTCAATTGATGTCGATGCGACGGGGTTGGGCTGACGCCTCGCGCTTGATGCTCACGTGCAGGACACCTTCCCTGTAGGTGGCACGCACCTCGTTAGGGTCGAGATCGTCCGTCAGCGAGATCACGCGGTGGAAACGGCCGGCGAATCGCTCGTTCGTGTGCACGCTCGCGTCGCCGCCTTCCTGCGGCAAGTCCGACTTGCGCTCGCCGGAGATGCTGAGGACACCCCGTTCGAGGTGGACTTCGATCGTTTTGGGGTCGAGGCCGGGAGCAAACCCGTAAATCTCGGCCGACTGGGGGGTGCTGGCTACGTTGAGGGCGGGGAACCCGCCTCGGGCGAACCCGCGGATGCTCGGGGAAAGCTCGAGCGCTTGCTGCATGTGGCGCTGCAGGCGTTCCACCTCTGCGAACAGGTCGCGGGGAAAGAGAGAAAACTCCATGCGCGTCCTCCAGTGATTAGGTTGTACCCCCTAACATGGGTGCGCCCGGAAAATTTCAAGCCCCTTGAAAACTTCCGGGCGACCCATACCTGCGATAGTTTTTCCTCAGCCCTCGATGGCCTGCTTGAGCTGCTCGATGCCAAAGGGCTTGACGAGGGTGGCGTCGGCGCCCACCTGGCGGGCAGCCCCCAGGTAGCTGCCGGTGGCGACATCGCCGCCGCCTGACATGGCGATCACGCGCACGCCAGGCGATTTCTTCTTGAACCCCGCAATGGTCTCTATGCCTTCCACGCCGTCCATGAAGAGATCGGTCAGCACGACGTCGAAGCGGTGCTCATCATGCAGCTGCAAGGCGTGCCGGCCATCGGCTGCGGTTTCCACGTCAAAGCCTTCCAGGCGAAGCAGCTCGCCCAGGGATTTCAGCAATGCACGATCGTCATCGACGACCAGGATGCGCTTGCGCTTCGCCATGAGTACTTTCTACTTAGGGCGCGCATTCTAGATTCCGCAACGGGCGCGACAAGCCGCAGGGTCTCGTTTCGTATTGTCGAAACGGTGCGGCGCAAGGTCGAGGTTTTTCGACGCTCGGCCGGACTACTGCTTTATGCGGATATCGTCCTTGACGTCTCGAACACCGGTTACTTGCTTCGCGGCGGCGACGGCACGGTCGGCTTCGTCCCTCGACGATGCGAACCCGGCGAGCTGCACCACGCCGTGCTCGGTGGTGACGGTGACTTCGGTCGCCGCCTTTGCTCCGACATCTTTCACGAGCTCGGCCTTGACCTTCGTCGTCAATCCGGCGTCGTCGAAGTAACGCTCGACCGAGCTCTGCGAGGCTTTCCCATCGCTGCCCGCAGCCGCGCTCTGGCTGCTGGCACAAGCAGAGAGTCCAAGACCGAGCGCCGCAAGTGCGGCCAGCATGTTGATGGAGTGCTTGCTCATGGTCGAGGCCAAGCAATTCGAATGCCGCGGATCTGACGAAAAGCTGAATAGATTGGGGAACGCGAATTGCTCCTTGCTATGCACTTTTCTTCGGAAGGAGCTTTCAATGTTCAGAATTCTTGCTCTGGTGGTATGCGCTGGCGTCATCGGCGTCAGCGGCTGTGCGTCGAAGGCCGAAACGGCCGGAACCCTGGGCGGTGCGGCGGTTGGCTCGGCTGCGAGCGGCGGCGGCGTCCTCGGCACGGCGGCTGGCGGCGTGGTTGGCTACGAAGCCGGCAAGGTCTACGACGAGAAGCACAAATAGCGTCAGGTAGTAATCGCGGAACGGCGAGGCGGCCCTGATGCCTCCCGCAGGACGCCCCATGCCTCGCCTTCTCCGCCTCTTCGCTCTTCTCCTTGCGGTGCTCTCGAGTGCCGCGTGCACGACGAGCCTCGTCGATGCGCGCGATGCAAAGGGGTCCGGCACACAGCACGTCTATGACCGCTCGTTCGACACGGTCTGGAATGCCCTCATGAAGTCGATCAAGTCGACGCGCCTCGAGCTCGTGCTCGACAACAAGGAGAAGGGCATCATCCTCGGCCAGGGCAAGGTCGGGCCGTTCACCGAGGGCGAGAACGTCGCGATCTTCGTCGACGACGTGGGCGCGGGCGCGAAGACGCGCGTCGAGGTCGTGAGCAAGCGCGCCTACGCGCTCAACCTCACGGCGCGAAACTGGGAAACCAAGATCTTCGACGACCTCGACAAGCGCCTCGACGTCGACTGAGGCCGGCCTAGCCTAGTCGCAGCGCGCTGAAGCCAGAGAGGAGCCTCCGCGGCGATGGCACGGTATGTGCATTTAGCTGGATACGTCCAGCAAACGTTGCCGTAACGCTCGCAGGACGTACAGGGGTGACCTTTACGGGGGTCGCCCCTTTTCATTCTGGTGCATCGCTTGTCCGTTTCGGTGCGCTTCGCGCGCTACCCGGTGCCCACCACACGCTGTTGCTCGGCCCTTTGCGGGAAGAGGAAGATGGCGCCGATGATGATGGCCGCGAGCACCGCTGACGCCGAATAGCGGCTGAGCGCGAGTCCCCCGCTCGAGTGCGGCTTGTCCAGCAGGTCGCCGAGCGTTGCGCCCAGCGGACGCGTCAGGATGAACGCCGCCCAGAAGAGCAGCGTGTGGGAAACGCGAGTGCGGAGGTACAGCACAGCGACGACGGCGAGTCCGATAGCGAAGACGATCGCCCCGCCTTCGTAGCCCAGGCCGAAGCCGCCGTGAGGATCGGCCATCCAGTCGCCAAGCGCCGTGCCGAGCGTCTGCGAGAACATGATCGTCGCCCAGTAAAACGCTTCCGCCTTGTGCGATGTGATCGTGCTGACGGAGACCGAACCCGTCGCCCATTTCCACAATGCGAGGCTCGCGAGCAGCAGCACGAAAAGAATCGCCGATCCCCCCGCATAGCCGACGCCGAGCGATCGATCGACAAGATCGGCGAGCGTGGTGCCGGCAGTCGTCGTAGCGACGATCACGGTCCAGTACAGGAACGGATGGAACTTGGCCGCGCGGATCTGGGCGCTGATGGCGACGACGAAGATCGCGGCGAATATGCAAGTGCCGACGAGATAGCCGAGGTTCATCGACATGGTGACCGCGTCGCCGCCGGTCTCGCCCAAGGTCGTGGCGAGGATCTTGATGATCCAGAAATACAGCGTCACCTCGGGCACCTTGGTCAGTGCCCTTGCTTCGGTCGATGGCATTCGACGGCAGGCGAAGCAAGGGGCAGTCCTGCTTTAGGCCTGTTGACTCCGCTTCCAGCAGGTTTCGTCGCATCGCCCTAGCGGTGTACCGGGGCAAGTCCGAAGATGGTCGCACGGAGGCACACATGAAACCAAAGCGCTTTGCGGTCTCAACCACGATGGTCGCATTGGCGGCCATTCATTCGGCCAGCCCGGCTCAAACCCCGACAGCGGAGCAGAAGATGACGTCTGTCGAGTACCTGATCGGCGACTGGACTTGCGCTCACACGGTCGGCACATACTCAGGCACTTATACGACGACGTACTCGAGGGCGCTCGGCGATCGATGGCTGCGACAAGTTTGGAATTTCCCATCAGAAAAGACCGCCCAGGGCTTTACCCCCGCCATCACCGCCGAGGCGCTCATCGGCTATGACGAGGCACGGCAGACGTGGGTTCGCTTCTTCGCCAACAGCCTCGGACGGCACTTCGAGACCCGCCTGACGGATGTTCCGAACGGGTGGACGTACAAGTACACCACCTTCTACACGCGGACGAAGCCGGAAACACCGGAACCGGACGCCACGTTCAACAAGAAGTCGGACACCGATTACACGGTCGACGGCCCCACCTATCCGAAAGGCGACACGCTAGTCACCGAGCATCACATGTGCCACAAACTTTGAGCGATGGTCCTCGGCAACCGTTCGGCTAAGCGTTGCCTTTCGTGCCCGCAAGCTGATGGTGCATGCCGGTGCGGTTCGGCACCGCTTGCCGGCCGAGAGATCCGATCAGCATGCCGAATCCGCCGGCGATCAGGCCGGCGAGCTGCGCGGGGAACGCCTTGCCCGCCGGCGTGGCGAGGAAGAGAAGCCAGGTGACGAGACCGAGCACCACGGAGAACACGGCGCCCTGCGTGGTCGCGCGCTTCCAGTAGAGCCCGCAGACGAGCGGCCAGAACGCGCCCACGAGAGGCAGCGTGTAGGAGCTCGACACCAGGTCGTAGATCGAAGTGCCCTGTGACTTGATCGCCCAGGAGCAGACGATGGCGGCGAAGGCCAGCACGGTGACTCGCATCGTCATGAGCTGCTGGCGGTCGCTCATGTGCGGCCTGAACGGACGCCAGATGCTCTCGACGAAGGTGACGGAAGGCGCGAGCAGCGTGGCCGAGGCAACCGACTTCAACGCAGACAGCAGCGCGCCGAAGAAGAGCACCTGCATCACGAACGGCATGTGCTCCATGACGAGCGTCGGCAGGATCTTCTGCGGGTCGTCCTTGAGGAGCGCCGCCGCCTGCTCGGGCATGATGATCAGCGCGCTCGCCACGATGAACATCGGCACGAAGGCAAACGCCAGGTAGCAGAGACCGCCGATCACCGGCCCGCGCTCCGCCGCCTTGATGTCCTTGGCCGACATCACGCGCTGGAACACGTCCTGCTGGGGGATCGAGCCCAGCATCACCGTGACCGCGGCGCCCAGGAAAAACGCGATGCCCTCGAAGCTGGGCTCCGGGAAAAACTGCAGGAGATCCTTGCTGCGCACGAGGGTGATGACCTTGCCGGCGCCGCCCGCCTGGTCCGCGGCGAAAATCGCGATGATCGTCAATCCCACGACGAGGACGATCATCTGCACGAAGTCCGTGACGGCCACGGACCACATCCCGCCGAAAAGCGTATAGGCAAGGATCGATAGGGTGCCGAGCACCATCCCCATGGCGATCGAGATGCCGCCTTCGGAAAGGAGGTTGAACATGATGCCGAGCGCCGTGACCTGCGCCGAGACCCAGCCGACATAGCTCAGGATGATGACGAGAGAGCATGCCACCTCGACGCCTCGGCCAAAGCGTTCGCGGTAATAGTCGCTGATGGTGAGCAGCGTCATCCGGTAGAGCTTGCCGGCGAAGAACAAGCCCACGAGCACCAGGCACATGCTCGAGCCGAAAGGATCTTCGACCACGCTCTTCAAGCCGCCGTCGATGAACTTCGCGGGGATGCCGAGCACGGTCTCGGAGCCGAACCAGGTCGCGAACGTCGTGGTGACGATCATGATCAGCGGAAGATGGCGCCCGGCGACCGCGAAATCGGCGGTCGTGCGAACTCGCTTCGCGGCCCAAAGGCCCAAAGCGATCGTGCCGAGGAGGTACGCGAGCACAAAGGCCAGCAACATGCGTCAAGTGTAGCGTGGCGGAGATCGACATCCTTCGGGCATCACCAGTGGGAGCTACTGCTTTGGGGCGCAGCTTGAAAGACAAGCTGATGCGTTCTGATCGCAATCCTCCAGCGACCCCTTCTGGCGCCCTAGGCAATCATCGCGGTGTATGCGGCAGAGGTTGGAACATCCAGACTCGTACCGGTCGAATTGAAGGTCCGACTGCGCGCAGCCGGCGGTGACGAGTAGAAGAAGCAGCCATCGCATATGGCATCGACCTTGGTGTCCAGAGCGGGGGCCCACTAGAGAGGGCCCCCGCGACGTACTGCTAAAAGCGGTAATTCAACCCGATCGAGACCGCCTGCAGCTTCGCGCCCGTCCAGCATTTCGGCGCGCCCGAATGCGGATCAAAGCCGGTCGTGTCTGTGTTCGAGGCATCGTGGCAGTCGGTAGTCACCGAGCGTCCACCCGCACCGAGGTCGTAATGCGCGAACGGCTTGTTGTTGGTCTGCGCATAGTTCAAGTACCAAGTCAGGTCCCGATCGATCTTGTGCTTGTACGCTAGGGTGAACATGTCTGCGCGGTTATCCGCCCCCGGAAAGCCGAATCCAATACCGGGGTCCACCGTCGCGCTGGCGGGCGGGTTGTGCTGACCCGGATCGCCGGGAGTCTTGTTCGCGTGCGCCCAGCCGAAATGAACGCTGTCGGCGGAACCGATGTCCTGGCTTACAGCAAGCCAGTAGCCCGTGCGCGTCCGCTCGTCCTGCACTTTGAGGTAATCGGGCACGTTCCGCTTGATATCTTCCCAGATCGCGTTGAGCGTCGTGCCGGTCCGGGCAAAGCGGTACTGCACAGCGATCTTCCATGCGCTTT
>JAFARH010000397.1 GCA_019245555.1 Betaproteobacteria bacterium | reverse complement strand
AGCGCTGGCCGAGCTGAAGGAACGCAATATCTGGATCGTCGGCGCCGACGAGCGCGCCGAAAAGACGCTTTATGAGGCCGACCTGCCCGATTCCATCGCCTGGGTCCTCGGTGCCGAGGGCGAGGGCATGCGGCGCCTCACGCGCGAAAGCTGCGACCTCCTGGTGCGCATTCCGATGGGCGGTGAAGTCGAGAGCTTGAACGTTTCGGTCTCGGCCGGTGTCTGTCTATTCGGGTCCGTCCGACGCCGCGCCGCCATGAAAGCCGCCAAATACAGCCCGCCTGACCCCACCCAGATCGAGCTCAAGCCAGAAGCGCTCGACTACTGGGCGCGGACACTGGAAACCAAGCCCGAGAGGATCAAGAAGGCTGTCCAAAAGGTCGGCCCGGTGCTCGAGACGGTCAAGAAAGAGCTCGGTATAGCCGGCGTGTAAGTCCCGGTTTTACGCGTATAATCCGCCCCCTTCCTGGTTGCGCCCGCTACGCATGGCGGTGCCGGCCAAACCCATAGGAAACCGGAGGTCAACTAGAGCATGCGACATTACGAAATAGTTTTCATCGTCCATCCCGACCAGAGCGAGCAGGTGCCGCAGATGGTCGAGCGCTACAAAGGCCTGATCGCAGGCAAGAGCGGCACCGTGCATCGCCTCGAAGACTGGGGCCGCCGGCAGCTCACCTATCCCATCGCCAAAGTGCACAAGGCGCACTACGTGCTCATGAACATCGAGTGCGACAACGAGACGCTTGCCGAGCTCGAGCACTCGTTCAAGTTCTCCGACGCGGTGCTGCGTCACCTGATCGTGAAGATGGACAAGGCTGTGACCGCCCCCTCGCCGATGATGAAGGAAGAGAAGTCGAAATCGATGATGGAGCGCGGCGGCGAGCTTGGCGCAGAACCGCCTCGAGCTGAGCGCCCGGCTGCTTGAGCGCGGCGCACTGCGCCATACGCCCGCAGGCCTAGCGGCGCTCGAATTCAAGCTGGTGCACGAGTCCGAGCAGGACGACGCCGGAGCGACGCGCAAGGTGCAAGCCGAGCTCGGCGCGATCGCATTTGAGGCGAACGCGAGACTGATTAACGGAAGGCCCTTGGGAAGCGAAATGAAGGTCCAGGGCTTCCTGAGCGCAAAGAACAAGCGCTCGAAAAAACTGACCCTACACGTAACGAACGTTGAATTTGTTGAAGGATCGCAGAAAGGAAACTGAGGATGCCCCCGCCACGCAGAGGTAAAGGAAAAGGCAAAGGGAAGTTCGGCAAGGACAAGAAGGACAAAGGGCAGCGGGCGCTATTCCGCCGCCGCAAGTTCTGCCGTTTCACCGCCGAGAAGGTCGAGTGGATCGACTACAAGGACGTCGAGGTCCTCAAGGACTTCGTCAACGAGACCGGCAAGATCATCCCGGCGCGCATCACCGGCACCGCCGCGGGCTATCAGCGCCAGCTCTCTGAGGCCATCAAGCGCGCGCGGTTCCTCGCGCTAATTCCGTACACGGATCTGCACTGATGCAAGTCATCCTCATGGAAAAAGTCGCCAATTTGGGCGAATTGGGCGACGTGGTGAAGGTGAAGGACGGGTACGCCCGCAACTTCCTCATCCCGGACGGCAAGGCGAAGCGCGCGACCGATGCGAACCTCAAGGCGTTCGAGTCGCGTCGCGCCGAGCTCGAGAAGGCGCAGGCCGAGACGCTCAAGAAAGCGCAGGAGCGCGGCGCGAAGCTCGAGGGACTCACGCTACAGATCACGCAGAAGGCGGGCCCGGACGGCCGTCTCTTCGGCTCGGTCACGAACTACGACGTGGTCGAAGCGCTGCAGAAGCAGGGCCACGAGGTCGAGCGCGCGAATGTGCGCATGCCGCAGGGCCCGCTCAAGCAGGTCGGCGACTTCCCGATCCAGATTGCGCTGCATACCGACGTGACGGTGACCATCACCGTCTCCGTGCTCGGCGAGCAGTAGGCTTCTTAGCTTCGAGAAAGGGCCCTGCGGGGCCCTTTTTTTGACGATATTGGAGTTCACGTACCACGGCCCGGAGATGGGGTAGGCCGTGAATAGAAGACGCCTGCCCGTTACTTCAGCTTCCGCTCGATCTGATGAAGCGTTCGCTCAAG
>JAFARH010000321.1 GCA_019245555.1 Betaproteobacteria bacterium | reverse complement strand
ATCGATCTGGTCATAGTTCTTCGCCTCGCCGCCGAACTTCTTCGCCAGCACGTGCGTCATCGCCGCCGTCAGCGTCGTCTTGCCATGATCCACGTGCCCGATCGTGCCCACGTTCACGTGGGGCTTGGTGCGCTCGAATTTAGCTTTCGCCATCTAGAAGTTCCTGTCAGTCCTGTATGCCTGGTGCCCATGACGCGGATTGAACGCGTGACCTCTCCCTTACCAAGGGAGTGCTCTACCGCTGAGCTACATGGGCCGAATATCGTTTGTGCGCAGTGGAGCGGGTGAAGGGAATCGAACCCTCGTCATAAGCTTGGAAGGCTTCTGCTCTACCATTGAGCTACACCCGCCTGGTTCACCTTTCACCCAAAAAATCTACTCCGCTTCCTGGTACCCAACTGCGGCCCGAATCTGGTGGAGGGGGTTGGATTCGAACCAACGTAGGCGCAAGGCCAACAGATTTACAGTCTGCCCCCTTTAGCCGCTCGGGCACCCCTCCGGCGGAACCCGCGATTTTATTGAGTTTTCCTAGACTTGGTCAAGAAAAGCGGGTCAAGAAAACCGCCAGCGACTCCTAGCCGCCGTATCGGACGTTCGCAGCGATGGAACGAAGGGCAGAAAGCGCGCTGCAGCAGGCTAGCCAAGAGGTTTTGGGGTTGTCCGGCGTCGGCACGTTTTCGAGCACCACCGTGAAGCGCCCCGTGCGCCCAGACACACGGATCGTGTGGGTATTCGCGGTAAGGCCCGGGTCTGCCACGACTTTTAGCTGGGTCTTGTCGAGGCCGACGCCCGCGTAAGAAAGAACCGCCGCGATATTCACGTTCTGGGGGAAGTGCGGCACGCCTTCTCGAGCCGTGCCTTCGAAGAGCGTGAGCGGACCTTTCAGTCGATCGAGATCGACGCCCGACGCTTCGACGTACGGAATGCCTTTCCACGCCGCAGGGGGTTTCGCGACCTGGATTGAAACTTCCTCGACGCCCGCGCGGCAGGCCGACTTCAGCGCGTCGAGCCCGCCGATTCCTCCAGATGGGACATAAAGTAGCGCGCCGGATTTCTCCGCAGCCTGCTCTGCGTCGCTGCGCAGTCGATCATCCGTCAATGCTCCCGCGGAAAGCACGATCACGCTGACCCCGCGCTCGAGAAAGGACACGAGGTGCTCGCGCACCGCCGCGTGCGACGCCGCTTCCAGGACGACATCGGGCCTCTGCTCGATGAGCTGTGCGCCACCGACGACGTACCTGAGGTTGAATTCGCGTGCGAGTGCTGCGCCGCGCGATGTGGCGCTACGACCGGACAGCGCGACGAACTCCACGCGAGGGAGCTGCCCGGCTCGAGACTGCTCCAGAACGAGGCGTGCAATACTGCCGCCTCCCAACACGGCCACCCTGACCTTGTTTTGCAATTGGTATGATTGCTTACGAGGAGACGGCATTGCGCATCGCCATTCTAGAAGACGACCCCGACCAGCTCGCGTTGTTGAAGCGCTGGGTCGCTGCGGACGGCCACGACGTGCACGGCTGGTTGTCGGGCCGCGAGGCCATGCGCCAAGCGGGGCGTGAGAGCTTCGATCTCTTCATGCTCGACTGGCAGGTGCCGGATATTTCCGGCACCGAGGTGCTCGGCTGGCTGCGAAGCAACGTCTCGAAAACAGTGCCGATTCTTTTCGTCACGGTGCGCGACTCGGAGCAAGACATCGTATTTGCACTGGAGCACGGTGCCGACGATTACATGGTCAAGCCCGTGCGTCGCGCGGAATTGCTTGCCAGATTGCACGCCTTGCTGCGGCGCGCATATCCGATCGAAGAGAAGAAGCAGCTCTCCTTTCCGCCGTTCGAGATCGACATTTCGCGCAGCGAGATCAAGAAGGACGGCACCAAGATCGAGCTCACTCCGAAGGAGTTCGAGCTCGCGGTCACGCTCTTCCGCAACATGGGCCGGCTGCTTTCGCGTGGCCATTTGCAGGAAACTGTCTGGGGAAGAAGCGGCGATCTGGCAACGCGCACAGTCGACACGCACGTTAGCCAAGTCCGGAAGAAGCTCGACCTGCGGCCCGAGTCGGGCTATCGCGTAGTGCCCGTTTACAACTACGGTTATCGACTCGAAACCACTCGCGTAGAACCGGCAACCGGCGCGCCGGCATAGCGCGCCTTGACTCCCGCCGGCGAAGCGTATCTGCGCTGGTACTACGACAGCCAGGTCTGGAAGCACCTCAACTACCGCGGCGTAAGGATCCTCAAGAATCCGCTGGATCTCTGGAATTACCAGGAGATCTTTCAGCAGCACGCAATTGAATGGGTCGTCGAAACCGGCACGCGACACGGCGGCTCCGCCCTCTATTTCGCCGATCTCCTCGCCGCACGTCGCAGTCCGGGTAAGGCGATTTCGATCGACGTCGATCACCTGTCTTTGCAAGTCGGCGAGCATTCCAAGCTCGCGCTCCTGCAAGGCGACAGCGCTGCGCCCGCATTGGTCGCAGAGGTGAAGCGCCTTTTGCCCTCATCCCGCGGCGCGATGTTCCTGATCCTCGACTCGGATCACCGCATGCACCACGTCGTGCGCGAGTTGAACGCCTACGTGCCGCTCATGCGGCGCGGCGACTATCTCGTCGTCGAGGACACGTGCGTCAACGGCCATCCTGTGCGACCGGACTTCGGTCCGGGCCCTATGGAAGCGATCGATGAATTCGTGCGAGCGAATCCCGGCGTGCTTCGCGCCGACAGCGCGCGCGAAGAGAAATTCGGCTGCACATTTGCGCCGAAGGGCCACTACATCCGGCTGTAGAAAAAATAAGGGGCAGACCCTTGCGGGCTGCCCCTTAGCGCATCCCGACGGAAAGAGGAGGAGGAGGATCCGCCGA
Organism: Betaproteobacteria bacterium; assembly: GCA_019245555.1. Lineage (GTDB taxonomy): Bacteria > Pseudomonadota > Gammaproteobacteria > Burkholderiales > SG8-39 > SCGC-AG-212-J23. Next base: position 5,709 of record JAFARH010000321.1, on the reverse strand, counting down.
GTGCTGCAACGCAGCAACTATACCACCTTTTTATGTCTCGGCTAGAATCCGCCTTCCTTGTAAAAGACCTTTGCAATATCTGCAAAAGTGGCGGATGCCTTTCAGGAAATGGCAGTTTTCGCCAAGGTGGTCGCGGCCGGGAGCCTGTCCGCGGCCGCCCGGGAGCTCGGAACCTCCCCCACGCTGATCAGCCGCCGACTAGCGGCCTTGGAGTTCCGCCTTGGCGTCCGGCTCGTTAATCGAACCACGCGCAGTCTGAACCTCACGGTCGAAGGCAGCCGCTACTACGAGGCATGCACGCGCGTGCTGGCCGACATTCAAGAAGCGGATGCCGAAGTCGCCGCCGGGCGCGTCGAGCCGCGAGGCGCGCTCAAGGTCGCCCTGCCAGCCTCATTCGGCCACCAGCACGTTGCGCCGCTCGTGCCGAAGTTTGCCGAGCGTTATCCGAAGGTCGAGTTGGCACTGAGCCTCTCCGACCGCAGCGTAAACGTCATGGATGAAGGCTTCGACCTGGCAGTGTGTATCGCGGATCTTCGCGACTCCTCGCTCGCCGCGCGCCGGCTCGCGCCTAACCGCCGTGTCGTATGCGCAAGTCCAGGCTATCTCGCCGCACACGGGACTCCACGTACGCCTGAGGACCTGGCGAAGCACAACTGTCTCGTCGTCAGCGATTTCACCGCAAACTGGGAGTACAAGACGCGCGACGGACGCTCTACATCGGTCCGAGTGCAGGGCCGCTACGCCTGCGACAACTGGGAAGTACTGCGCCAGTGGGCTCTAGCCGGACTGGGTATCGCGCTTAAATCCACTTGGGACGTATATCGGCAGCTAGAAGAGGGCTCCCTTGTCGTTCTGCTGCCCGAGTACACCTTCCATTCCGACGTGGCCATCTACGCCGTCTATCCCCACCGCCGCTTTCTCCCAGCGAAGACAAGGGTATTCATCGAGTTTCTCGCCGAGTCGTTCGGGCCCGACCCTTATTGGGATCGCGCCTCGCCTTCGCCCAAACCCCGAATTCGGGCCCGCACGGGCGGCTAACCGTGCTACCCTGCGCGCCCCGCAAGGGACACAATCCCAAGCGACAGCTGTCCCACACGAACACAATTTTTGTGGACCGGTGAAATGAACGCCCCCGTCGATCGCGCAGCGCTCGCTGCTGCATCTCTAGACGACAAGTACACCCTTGAGCGCGGCCGCGTGTTCCTTACGGGCACGCAGGCGCTGATTCGCCTGATGATGCTCCAGCGCGAGCGGGACTTGCGCGCGGGCATCAATACTGCCGGCTTCGTCTCCGGCTATCGCGGCTCGCCGCTCGGCGGTCTCGACCAGAGCCTCTGGCGCGCACGCAAGCACCTCGAGTCCCATCACATCCGATTCCAGCCTGGAGTGAACGAGGACCTCGCGGCGACGGCGATCTGGGGTTCGCAGCAGCTCAACCTCTTTCCGAAAGCGCGCTACGACGGCGTGTTTTCCATGTGGTACGGCAAGGGACCCGGCGTCGATCGTTGCGGCGATGTGTTCAAGCACGCCAACGCTGCCGGCACATCGCGCCACGGCGGCGTTCTCGCGCTCGCCGGCGACGATCACGCGGCCAAGTCCTCGACGCTGCCGCACCAATCCGAGCACATCTTCAAGGCCTGCCTGATTCCGGTACTGAATCCGGCGAACGTCCAGGATTACCTGGATCTCGGCCTGCACGGCTTCGCCATGAGCCGGTACTCAGGCTGCTGGGTCGCGTTCAAGTGCGTGACCGACGTCGTTGAATCCGGTTCGTCGGTGATCGTCGATCCGGATCGCGTGAAGATTGCCATGCCGGCCGACTTCCACATGCCCGGCGGCGGCCTGAACATTCGCTGGCCGGACGGCATCCTCGAGCAGGAAGCGCGCATCCTTGATTACAAGGTCTACGCCGCACTCGCATACGCACGCGCGAACGGCCTGGATCGAATGATCTGGGACTCACCGCGCGCACGCCTCGGCATCGTGACGAGCGGCAAATCGTTCGGCGATGTCATGCGTGCGCTCGGCGACCTCGGCATCGATGAGCGCGTCGCCCGCGACATCGGGCTCCGCGTTTACAAGGTCGCCCTCACGTGGCCGCTCGAGCCGCAAGGCGCCCGGCGCTTTGCCGAGGGCCTCGAGGAAATCCTGGTCGTGGAAGAAAAGCGCCAGGTGATCGAGTACCAGATCAAGGAGGAGCTCTACAACTGGAAGGAGAACGTGCGAGCGCCTCGCGTCGTCGGCAAGTTCGACGACAGCGGCGAATGGAGCCGGAGCGGCGGCCAGCCTGCCGGCACGTGGCTCCTTCCCGCGCATTACGAGCACTCACCTGCGATGGTTGCCCGTGCGATCGCGCAGCGGCTCGAGAAGCTTGGCATGACGGGCGCGCTCGGCAGCCAATTTCGCGAGCGCCTTGCCTTCCTCGATTTCAAGGAGAAGGCACTCGCACGCCCACGAGTAACGACGGTGCGCCAGCCTTACTTCTGCTCCGGCTGCCCGCATAACACCTCGACTCGAGTGCCCGAAGGCAGCCGCGCCACCGCCGGCATCGGCTGCCACTTCATGGCCGTCTGGATGGATCGCAGCACGTCGACCTTCACGCACATGGGCGCGGAAGGCGCGCCCTGGATCGGCCAGGCGCCGTTCACCGACGAGAAGCATATCTTCGCCAACCTCGGCGATGGCACCTACTTCCACTCGGGGCTGCTCGCGATCCGCGCCGCCGTCGCGGCGAAGGTCAACATGACCTACAAGATCCTCTACAACGACGCTGTCGCGATGACTGGCGGACAGCGGCACGACGGCCCGCTCGATCCGGCGATGATCTCCCGCCAGATCGCGGCCGAGGGCGTGCGTCCCATCATCGTGGTGACCGACGAGCCAGAGAAATACCCGCACGGCACGAGCTGGGCGCCCGGCGTAACGATCCGTCATCGCGACGAGCTGGACGCCGTGCAGCGTGAGCTGCGCGAGACGCCCGGCGTGTCGGCGCTCATCTATGACCAGACCTGCGCTTCCGAAAAGCGGCGCCGCCGGAAGAGAAATGAATATCCCGATCCCGCGATGCGCGCGGTGATCAATGAGATGGTGTGCGAAGGCTGCGGCGACTGCAGCACGAAGTCGAACTGCCTCTCGGTCGAGCCGCTCGAGACCGAGTTCGGTCGAAAGCGCGTCATCAACCAGTCCTCGTGCAACAAGGATTTCTCCTGTGTGAAGGGCTTCTGCCCGAGCTTCGTCACCGTCGAAGGCGGAAAGCTCAGGAAAGGCCGCTCCGCCGTAAAGACCGCCGACGATTTCGGCCCGCTTAGCGAGCCGACGCCGCACGAGCTCACCGGTCAGTACGGCGTCCTCGTCACCGGCATCGGCGGCACCGGTGTCATCACGATCGGCCAGATCCTCGCGATGGCAGCGCATTTGGAAGGCAAAGGCGTCTCCGTGCTGGATATGTCTGGCCTCGCGCAGAAGTACGGCGCGGTCATGTCGCACGTGCAGCTCGCCCCGAATCCCGAATCGATCGCCGCTACACGCATCGACACGGGCGGCGCGAGCCTCGTGATCGGCTGCGACCTCGTCGTCACGGCCAGCACCGATGCAATCGCCAAGATGGCGCCCGGCCGCACGAACGCGGTCGTCAATGCCTCGGTCACGCCGACGGCGGAATTCGTCCGCAATCCCAACTGGCAGTTGCCCGGCACCGACCTGCGCCATGACATCGGCGAGGCCTGCGGCTCGAACAATGCCGCCTTCATCGCGGCCAATGAATTGGCAACCGGCCTGATGGGCGATGCAATCGCCACGAACATGCTGATGCTCGGCTATGCCTATCAGATGGGCTGGGTGCCCGTGTCGGCTGCATCGCTGGAGCGAGCGATCGAGCTGAATGGCGTCGCAGTCGACTTCAACAAGCAGAGCTTCGTCTGGGGGCGGCGCGCCGCCGTCGATCTTGCGAAAGTCGAGCGTATCGCGAAGCCCGCCGAAGTCATCGCACTGGGTGAGCACTTCTCGCGCTCGCTCGATGAGCTGGTCGAGCGCCGAATGAAGCATCTCACCAGCTACCAGGACGCTGCGTATGCCCAGCGCTACAGGAAACTGGTCGACCGCGTCCGGGCTCGCGAGCAGGAAGTCATGAAGTCGACGAAGCTCGCAGAAGCCGTGGCGCGTTACTACGCCAAGCTGCTCGCCTATAAGGACGAGTATGAGGTCGCTCGTCTACACGCGGATGGCGCTTTAGAGCGCAAGGTCTCCGGCATGTTCGAAGGCGACTACAAGCTCGTCTTCCATCTCGCGCCGCCGCTCATAGCACCGCGCGATCCCGTGACGGGCGAGCTGCGCAAGATGCGCTTCGGCGCCTGGATGCTGCCGGTCTTCCGCGTGCTGAAAGGCCTGCGCCGGCTCCGTGGCACGGCATTCGACCTATTCGGCTACACGGAAGAACGGCGAATGGAGCGTTCGCTCATTACCGAGTACGAAAACGACGTTGAGCGCCTGCTCCCTAAGCTGTCGCCGGCGAACCACTCGCTCGCCGTACAGCTCGCCTCGCTTCCCGAGGAGATCCGCGGCTTCGGCCACATCAAGGCCCGGAACGTGACCGCGACGCAGAAAGAGCGCGCGGAGCTGGTCGCCAAGCTGGAGAGTCCGCAGGCCGAGCGCGCGGCCGCCTGACCTAATGCAGCTGGATCGAGTCGATTGTCTTTAGCTTGAGCCCGTCCGCAGAGGACGGCGGCGGTGGCTCGGAGCTTGACAAGGTGGGAGTCGGTTCGCTCGCCGGCACCGGCTCGCTGTTCGGCCCATTCACATAGGGATTAAGAACGGAGATCAGCGCCTCTGCATTGTAGGTCTTCGGCGGCACGGATTCGAAGGGCTCCTTCAGCATCCTTATCTCGCCTTCAATGACGAAGACGCTGCGCTTGCTTAGCGCGTCACCGTAGGATCGGACGCGGCCAAGCTGCGAGACCACCTCGAACCCGTCATATCCCTTTGAGATGGTGAGTTCGGCCGCCCGGTAAAGCCAATAGCTTTGCGCCGTTTCCCGCGTCGTGAATGCATTGTGCGTGAAGCGGATGCGCCAGATGTCGCCTTCCAGTTGGATTTCGCCAAACCCGCCGGCGGGGGTGGCCCGCCGATACTGTGTCGCCTGACAACCGGACAATGCCGCAATGACGAGTAACCAGAAGAACGCCGTCTTTATCGCAAATCCCTCTGTGCGCATTTCTTATTTTCCCGCCGCGCCGCTCAGCGCGGCCCGCAACCACCAGCCGGGGACGAGGCCCCGCAACCCACGATGGAAATCGTCTCAGATATTTGCCCCACTGTCGCTGCTCCTTCAGACAGGGTCAGGACATCAATGGAATCGGCCCTTACGGGCACAGTAACGGCCGCTTGCGGGGCTCCGGGCGGATTTGCAGCACTGGCGACCGCCCCCACCGCCGCGGGGATAGAGAGGAGCGGTGGCGTGACCGTACCAGCGGTGACCGTAAGAACGCCATTGACGAAGACGATGGCGTAGTTACCCGAGGTCAGCCCGGACGGCGTGATCGGGTAGGCGCCGATGGGCGACAGGATAGTCGCTGGTGTCGTAACCGCCAAAGTGCCGCCGAGGCTCGCGCTGGTATCGCCACCCTGGAACCCGCTGTAGGTCACCGTAAGGGGTGGATTTGGCGTTGCCTGTGGGCGGATCTGGTTGTCGGCGGTCACGGAGAGCGGAGCGGC
>JAFARH010000273.1 GCA_019245555.1 Betaproteobacteria bacterium | reverse complement strand
CCGACGACTGGAACGTGACACAGGCGCTCGTGAAGCGAGCCGAGGCCGCCGGCGCTCCCGCCATCGTCCTCACGGTTGACCGCCAGGGCGGGCGCAACACCGAGACCATGTTCCGCTACCGCTTCCAGGACAAACGGATCTGCACGGCGTGCCATACGCCGGGCGCGTTCGCGAACGAAGTGGTGCGCAAGCCCATGTTCACGGGCCTCGACCTCTCGAAGGTCACCAACCTCTACGGCACCGGCATGACCTGGTCGTTCGTCGATCGCCTGCGCGACACGGTGAAGGGCAAGCTCGTCCTGAAGGGCATCATGACCGGCGAGGATGCGGCCGAGTCGCTGCGCCACGGCGTCGACGGCCTCATCGTCTCCAACCACGGCGGGCGCGCTGAAGCGAGCGGGCAGTCGACGCTCGGCGTGCTGCCCGAGGTGGTGAAGGCCGTGCATCGCAAAGTGCCGGTGCTCCTCGACGGCGGCGTGCGCCGCGGCACCGATGTCTTCAAGGCCCTCGCGCTCGGCGCGAGCGGCGTCGGCATCGGCCGGCCCTACTGTTGGGGCCTCGCGGCCTTCGGGCAGGCGGGTGTCGATCGCGTGCTCGCGCTGATGCAGGACGAACTCGTGACCATCATGCGGCAGGCCGGCACGCGTGCTCGACACAGGCAGCGGCCGCAAGTACGACTTGGCGGACTGAATGGCGACCAACGCGATGATTCGCAGAGTACTGATAGCTGCTTCTGTCGCCGTGTGCGTGCTCGGAACAGTTAGGGCTATCGCCGCGCTACCCGCAGCGTTGCACGTTGCGGGCGTCGTAATTCCACTCAGCTGGCAAGACGTCGTGGTGCAGCCATGAACCCCGCCGACGAAATTGCGACGAACTATGACGCTGTCTCGGCGGCACCGGATTCAGACAGCGAGACCCAGGATCCATATCGAGGCGTACCTCTCGGCGTAGAAGGTGCCTGGTGGCCGACCGCGGCGCTCGCGCTCAACACAGCTCTATGAAATTCATCGTTTTGGTCGCCGCCGCGGTTCTCGGCTTCGCGGGTCAAGCGGCCGCTCAGTCGAGCAAAACCGCGACCTTTACCGAGCTGGTTGCGCCGATCGCTTTCTATCCCGACGTCTTGGTCGCGCAGGTCCTGGCAGCATCAACTCATCCGGATGAAATCGGGAATGCGGGAGCCTGGCTCGACGGCGAACATTCTTGGGACGCGCGCCAGCTTGCACAAGAAGTCGACGGCAACCACTGGCATCCGGACATCAAGGCGCTTGCGCTCACCCGTCCGGTCCTGGAAACCATGCGTCGCAACGTCCAGTGGGCAAAGGCGCTTGGCGAGGCGTATGCGAGCAATCCATCTGGAGTCGTTGCCGCAGTGCAGGCGGTACGCCACAAGGCACAGGCCGCCGGCGAACTTGTGAGCTCGAGCGGTCAACGAGTAGTCGTGGCCGGGGCGATGATTCATCTCGAGCCGGTTGATGCTCAATACGTCTACGTGCCCGGTGCCGGAGTTTTCGATGTTGCGGCATACGAGCGTTTCGGCTGGGGCTGGCACGCGTGGCAGATTAACTGGACAAAGGGCGACGTTCGCTACCAAGACGCGCCTCTTGCTTCGGATTAACGGAGCCGCCACCCATGTCACGAATGATGATTTTTGGCGCCACCGGAGCGCTTGGACAGCATGTGCTCCGAGCGGCGATCGCCGCCAACCATGAGGTGACCGCATTCGTCCGTACGCCTTCGAAGCTTCCTGCTGACCTGCGCGGTCGATTGCAGGTGGAAACGGGCGACCTCGAGGCCGAGGCACCGCTACATCTCATGGGGGCGCAGGATGCGCTCATCAATTGCGCAGGAAACGTTGCCGATGGCGAGCGCTTCGTACGCCTCGTGGACCGTATTGTCACCGCAGTGGAATCAATGCCAGCCGCAGCACGGCCCGTCTGCTGGTTTCTGGGTGGCGCTGCTCTCCTGGATATCGATGCATCGGGCCGTCGAGGAATCGACTTGCCCAAAATCCGGTCGACGTACTGGCCCCACCGCGCCAATTACGAACGCCTGCGACGCTCGGCAGTGGACTGGCGCCTCCTTTGCCCCGGACCAATGGTCGGCGCTTGCGCTGCTCTTCTACATCGCGATCTGGGCGATCGCTAGCGGCATGCTGCAGATCGTGGCGGCGGTGCGGCTACGCCGCGAAATCACCGGGGAATGGGTTCTTATCCTCGCCGGCATTGCCTCGGTCGTCTTCGGCGTGCTTCTGGTGGCAAGCCCGGGAGCCGGTGCCCTCGCAGTGCTGTGGCTGATCGCGAGCTATGCGATTTTCTTCGGCGTGCTGCTGGTCGTCCTCGCCTTCAAGGCTCGTGGCATGCTTCACGAAGCGAAGGCGTAAGCCGCTTCACGCGACCGACGGCCGGCGAAACTTCGCCGATACTGCGGCCGAGATCAGGTTCCACTTCGCGCGCAGCGTGGGATGGTGGCCCCAGTCGCTCGTCTTATGGAGCGTGATCGGCTGGAAATGCGCGCCGTCGATCAACTTGCCGTCGGCACCGATCTCGAATTCGAAACCCGACGGCGTCATGCCGTAGAAGGACACCATGCAGTCAGGCTCGGGATGCTGCCCGAGCGAGAGGGTGATCGGTATTCCCAGCCGACGTGCGCGCTCCCACGCCACGCCGACATCGCGGAACTCATTCGCCTCGATCATGACGTGCTGCAGGCGCGTCTTGCACGGCAGCTCGAAGAGGGCGAGTGAATGGTGACGCGGATTGCAATGCAGGAACACACCCTTGATGTCGAACGGGCCGATGCGCACCGCCATGTCCTGGCTGAGCCTCATGCCCAGCACTTCGCGATAGAAGCGCCCGGCCGCCTGGGCGTCCGAGGCGACAAGCACCGCGTGGCCGAGTCCCATTGCGCCGGTTCGAAATCCGCCTGGGACGAGCGTGGATTGGAAAGCGGTCGGTGCAGACTGCAGGCCCATCACCAATTCGTTTCGTACGCCATCGGGACCCTCGAAGTGCGCAAGCCGGGCGACATGGCGCGCCTTCGCTTCGTCCTCGTTGCCGCTGACAGGATGAGCACCGGCTTGCTCGGCGCGAGCAAGGACGGCTTTGAAGTCCTGCTCGCTGTCGACTTCCCAGCCGAGCGCATCGACATCGTCTGAATCCGCCTTGCGTAAGACGAAGCGGTGAACCTTGTCGTCCAGCCGATAGGCGAGCGCGCCGTCGCTCCTGACCGCAGGGTCCGGGACGCCCAGCATTTCGGATGCGAATCGCTTCCATTCGCCCAGGTCGGAAACGCGAAGGGCCAGGTAGGCAAGGCGCAGCCTGCCGAAAAGATCGTGCTCTTGGCTCAAGGTAAAACCCCCTAAGGAGAGGATATCAAGCGCTTCATGTTTTTCCTTAAGCCAGGGTTAAAAACTCAGGCTGCCGGAGCCCGACGCCAGCAGCTACTTCGGCGAAGTCTTCGCGCAGCGCGTGGCGCTCTTCGACTATGCACTCAAGGCGATGCCGCCCGCGTTTTTCCGGGCTTTCAGGGGCGGAGGGCTAGTCCGTATGGCGGTGGCCGGCGATTCCTTGTAAAAGCCCTTGTGCTGCGCCCAAGGGGCCCAACATCGGAGCTATGAAAAACGACTCGATCATTGATGTCGCGCCGCTCGGCTTCCCTTGGCCGACGATGGATCCTTTCCTGATGTGCGTGCATCACGTCGATGAATACCCGCGAGGTAATGAGCGGTTAGGGCCAGCGGCATCGCTTGCCGGGCGTGCGCTCGGCCAAGACTTTTCCGGCAAGGACGGCTGGCGCATGTATCACGGCGAGGTCGTGCCGGGCTTTCCGCAGCATCCGCACCGTGGCTTCGAGACCGTGACGATTGTGCGCGATGGGTTTATCGACCACTCGGACTCGCTCGGCGCGACGGCGCGCTTCGGCCACGGCGACGTGCAATGGTTGACGGCCGGTGCCGGCATCAACCATTCGGAGATGTTCCCCTTGCTCGAGCGCGAAAAGCCGAATCGGCTCGAGCTTTTCCAGATCTGGGTCAACCTGCCTGCGCGCAGCAAGCTGGCCAAGCCCTATTTCACGATGCTGTGGGACGAGCAGCTTCCTCGCGTGCGTCCCGCCGGGGTCGAGATCGTCGTGACCGCCGGCGCGCTCCCCGGAGTTGTGCCGCTCGCGCCGCCGCCCGATTCGTGGGCGGCGAATCCCGAATCCGACTTCGCGATCTGGAATATCGAGATCGAGCCCAACGCCGAATGGACGCTACCGGCGGCGCGCGACGCGCGCGCTGGGCGGGTGCTCTATTTCTTCGCCGGCGACCGATTGGCAGTCGGTGGCCGCGAGCTTGCCAATCCCACGGCGGTGCAGCTGCGCGCTGACCGCGCTGTCCGCCTGGCCGCGCACGGAAAACGCGCTGAGTTACTGCTGCTTCAAGGGCGGCCGATCGGTGAGCCGGTAGCCCAGCACGGCCCCTTCGTCATGAACACACGTGCCGAGCTCGAGCAGGCCTTCGCGGACTATCGGCGCACCGAATTCGGGGGCTGGCCGTACCCGGCGAACGATCCCGTGTTTCCTCGCGAGCGTGGCAGGTTCGCGCGGCACGCGGACGGCCGTCTCGAAAGCCCGGATGGATCAGCGCATTTCACTTCATCTGCTTGAGCTGGCGCTCGATCTCTAGGGATTGATCGTCCTTGTCGCCGGCTTCGTCGCCGCGGGCGGGCTGCTCGATGGCGGGCGGCTCGGTGCGCGGCGCGCCGCCCTGGTCGATGAAGCTCGTCACCAGCCCGGGCCAGGCGATGATGATCACGACTAGGATCAGCTGCAGCACCACCCACGGCACCGCGCCCCAGTAGATGTCGGTGCTCTTCACTTCCTTCGGCGCCACGCCGCGCAGGTAGAAGAGGGCGAAGCCGAACGGCGGGTGCATGAATGAGGTCTGCATGTTCGCGCCGAGCAGCACGCCGAACCAGATGAGGTCGATGCCGAGCTTGGCCGCCACCGGCGCGAGCAGCGGGATGACGATGAACGCGATCTCGAAATAGTCGAGGAAGAAGGCAAGGAAGAAGACGAACACGTTCACAGCCAGCAGGAAGCCCACCTGCCCGCCCGGCAGGGCGAGCAGCATGTGCTCGATCCAGAGATCGCCGTCCACGCCGCGGAACACCAGGCCGAACACGGTCGAGCCGATCAGGATGAAGATCACCATCGCGTTGATGCGCATGGTCGAGTCCATGCCCTGCCAGAGCAGCTTCCAGGTGAGGCGGCGGTGCATCGCGGCGAGGGCGATGGCGCCGACCGCGCCCATCGCGCCGCCTTCGGTCGGCGTGGCGAGGCCGATGAGGATCGTGCCGAGGACGAGGAAGATCAGCGCGAGCGAAGGCACCATGCCGAAGAGGATGCGCAGGATCAGCTTCCAGCCGATCTTCGTGCGCGCCTCGGGCGGCAGGGCGGGCACGTCCTGCGGCCTGAAGATGGAGAGAAGGAAGATGAACGCGCAGAACAGGAGCACCTGCACGATCGAGGGGCCGATCGCGCCCGCGTACATGTCGCCCACGGATTTGCCGAGCTGGTCGGCGAGCACGACGAGCACGAGCGAGGGCGGGATGAGCTGCGTGATCGTGCCGGAGGCGGCGATCACGCCGGTCGCGAGGCGCATGTTGTACCCGTAGCGCATCATGACCGGCAGCGAGATGAGGCCCATCGCGATCACCGAGGCGGCGACCGTTCCCGTGATCGCGCCGAGGAGCGCGCCCACGAGGATCACGGCGTAGGCGAGGCCGCCGCGCACCGGGCCGAACAGCTGTCCCGTGCCCTCGAGCAGGTCCTCCGCTAGTCCGCAGCGCTCGAGCACCGCGCCCATGAACGTGAAGAACGGAATCGACAGCAAGAGCTCGTTGGACAGGATGCCGAGTACGCGCTCGGGCAGCGCCTGCAGCAGCGCGATCTGGAAGTAGCCGAGGTGGATGCCGATCACGCCGAAGAAAAGCCCAACGGCGCCGAGCGAGAAGGCGACCGGGTAGCCGAT
>JAFARH010000227.1 GCA_019245555.1 Betaproteobacteria bacterium | reverse complement strand
CTTCTGTGGCTGGTGCCGCTCACCCTCTACCTCGCGACGTTCATCATCGCCTTCGAGGGGAAGACCTGGTACCAGCCGACGTATCTCTGGCCGCTCGTGCTGATCGCACTCGTAGCGATGGCCTGGCTGCTCATCGATTCAACGTATCACTACCACCTGGGCCTGCAGCTCTCGGTCTTCCTGCCGGGTCTCTTCATCGGCTGCCTCTTCTGCCACGGCGAGCTCTACCGCACGCGGCCGGTGCCGCGCCACCTGACTGCCTTCTATCTGACGATCTCGGCAGGCGGTGCGCTCGGTGGCTTGTTTGTCGCCGTGGTCGCACCTCTACTCTTTAGCGGCTACTTCGAGCTCGGCATCGGGCTCGTCGCGGTCGCGCTGCTAGCGACGCTGCGTTTCGTGAACGTCGGACGCGTCGCCTACGTGCTCGGGCTGCTTGTTTTGCTCGGCGTCGGCGCTTGCGCGACTTACGACGGCTTCAGCCATCAGAAGGACGTGCTCGTCGCTAAGCGCAGCTTCTACGGCGTGCTGCGCGTCAAGGAGTACGGCGTGCCGGGCGACGACTCGCACCTGCGCCGGCTCGTGCACGGCACGATCATGCACGGCGAGCAGTACATGAGCGCGAACCTCCGCCATACGCTGACGACCTACTACACCGAGACTTCGGGCATCGGCCTAGCGATCGAGTCCAAGCATGACCATCCGGTGCGCGTCGGCATCATCGGCCTCGGCACCGGCACCATCGCCGCTTACGGACGCAAGGGCGACGTCTTCCGCTTCTACGACATCGATGCCAACGTCATCGGCATCGCGCGGAGCGATTTCACCTTTCTCGCCGACAGCGGTGCCAAGGTGGAAACCGCATTAGGCGACGCACGCCTCAGCCTTGAGCGCGAACCGCCGCAGAACTTCGACGTTCTCGCCGTGGACGCCTTCTCGAGCGATGCCATCCCCGTGCACCTCATCACGCGCGAGGCGCTGCAGACCTATGAGCGCCACATGAAGCCGGACGGCATCGTGGCCTTCCATGTCTCGAACCGGTTCCTGGACCTGATCCCCGTTGTGGCCCGGCTCGCCAAGGAGCTCCATCTTCATGCGGTGCTCATCGCCGATGATGAGAACGAGGAAGAAAAGACCATCAAGTCGCGCAGCGACTGGGTGCTAGTCTCACGCGACGAGAAGGCACTCGAGGCGCCCGTGATCGCCGAAAGAGCCACGCCGGCCGAGGATCATCCCCAGTGGCGTACCTGGACGGATGATTACTCGAACCTGGTACAGATACTGAAGTAACTAGACCTCAGTTCAGACTACGGCGCCTTCTTGCTCGTCGCCAGTCCGGGCCTTGCGTCCGGGCTTGATGAACTGCTCGCGCTTCGCGCCGAACCACATGACCAGCGGGCTCGCGACGAGCACGGAAGAGTAGATCCCGAAGCAGATGCCGATGGTGAGCGCGAGGGCGAAGTAGTGCAGCGCCTGGCCGCCGAAGATGAGCATCGTCGTCACCATCATCTGCGTACAGCCGTGGGTGATGATGGTGCGGGAGATGACGCCGGTGATTGCGCTGTCGATCACCTGCTCGGTCGAGGCCTTGCGCATCTTGCGGAAGTTCTCGCGCACCCGGTCGAACACCACTACGGATTCGTTCACCGAGTAGCCGAGCACCGCGAGCACCGCGGCGAGCACCGGCAGCGAGAACTCCCATTGGAAGAAGGCGAAGAAGCCGAGGATGATCACCACGTCGTGCAGGTTGGCGACGATCGCAGCAAGGCCGAAGCGCCATTCGAAGCGCAGCCAGAGGTACAGCACGATGCCCACGGCGGTGACGAGGAGGGCGAGTGCGCCGTACTCGGCTAGCTCGCGGCCGACCTGGGGGCCGACGAACTCGACGCGCCTTTGCTCGGCTGAGGCATCCTGCGGTTTCAGCACCTCCATCACCTTCTGCGAGAGCTCGGAGGTGGACTGGTTCTTCTCGAGGTGCATGCGGATCAGCACCTCGCGCGAGGAGCCGAAGTTCTGCACCTCGGACTTGTAGCCCGCCTGGTCGAGCGCCTTGCGGATGGCGTCGACGTTTGCCGCGTCCTTGTAGGCAACTTCGATCAGCGTGCCGCCGGTGAACTCGATCGAGTAGTTGAGGCCGCTGTACCAGAGGAAGAAGACCGCGGCGATGAAGGTGATGAGCGAGATGACGTTGAAGACCAACGCATGCCGCATGAAGGGGATGGTCCGCCGGATCTTGAAGAATTCCATGCGCTATTTCCAGGCGGTGTTGCCGATGGCGAGGCGCGCGACGCGGCGGCGGTGGCCGTAGATGAGATTCACGATAGCGCGCGACACCGTCACCGCCGAGAACATCGAGGTGAGAATGCCGAGGCAGTGCACTACCGCAAAGCCGCGCACCGGGCCCTGGCCGAAGATAAGGAGCGCGAGGCCTGCGATCAGCGTCGTCACGTTCGAGTCGAGGATCGTGCCCCAGGCGCGCTCATAGCCGGCGGCGATCGCCGCCTGCGGCGTGGCACCGCCTCGGAGTTCTTCACGGATCCGTTCGTTGATCAGCACGTTGGCGTCGATGGCCATGCCGAGCGTGAGCGCGATCGCCGCAATACCCGGCAGCGTCAACGTCGCCTGTAGCAGCGAGAGCAAAGCAATGAGCAAGAGCAGGTTGACGGCCAGCGCCAGCGAGGAAATCAGGCCGAAGACGACGTAGTAGATAGACATGAACACCACGATCGCGGTGAAGCCCCACATGGTCGCGTGGAAGCCCCTTGTGATGTTGTCGCGGCCGAGGCTCGGGCCGACCGTGCGCTCCTCGATGATTTCCATCGGAGCGGCGAGGGCGCCCGCGCGGATGAGGAGCGAGAGGTCGCGCGTCTCGTTTGGGGTGAAGGCGCCGGTGATCTGGAAGCGGCTGCCGAATTCGCTCTGGATCGTCGCTACCGAGATCGCCTCGCCCTTGCCCTTCTCGAAAAGGATGATGGCCATCAGGTGCTTCACGTTCTCGCGCGTCACCTGGCGCATGACCCGCCCAGCGGCATCGTCTAGCTCGACCGCTACCGCAGGCCGCTGGTCCTGGTCGAAGGTCGCAGAGGCGCCGATGAACTGCTCGCCGGTCACATAGACCTGCTTCTTCACGGGCGTCTGCCCGATCGAGCCGTCGCGCCGCCGCTCGGGGAAGACATCGACGCCGAAGTTCGAGCCCGAGCGCATCGCGTCCTCGTCGACGAGCCTTACTTCCAGCGTTGCCGTGCGGCCCAGGATCTCTTTCGCGCGCGAGGTGTCCTGCACGCCGGGGAGCTGCACCACGATGCGGTCCGCGCCCTGCTGCTGGATCACCGGCTCGGCGACGCCGAGCTCGTTTACGCGCTTGTGCAGCGTCATGATGTTCTGCTGCAGCGCCGTCTCCATCACTTTCTTCTGGAAGTCAGGCTTTACGGTCGCGACCAGCAGCAGGTTCTCGCCGTCGTCGCGCTCGTTCACCACGAGGTCCGGAACGTTGTTCAGGATGTAGGCGCGCGCCTGCGCGCGCACGGCCTGCTCGCGGAACCGGATGCGGATCGTCTGACCCTCGCGGGCGATGCCGCCGTGGCGGATGTTCTTCTCGCGTAACTGCGTGCGCAAGTCGGATGCGATGTTCTCGACACGTTTGGTAATTGCCGCCTGCGTATCGACCTGCAGCAGGAAGTGCACGCCGCCGCGCAGGTCGAGGCCGAGGTACATCGGCAGGGCGTGGATCGCGGTAAGCCAGTCGGGCGAAGCCGAAAGGAGGTTCAGCGCGACCGAGTAGACCTTGTCGTTCTGGTCCGGATTGAGCGCACGGTCGATGACATCCTTGGCGCGGAGCTGCGTATCCGTGTCGTTGAAGCGAACGCGCACGCCGAACTGGTCGAGCAGGATGCCGCGATAGGCGACGTTCCCCGTCTTCAGCGCCTCCTCGACCTTCCCAACGAGCGGCGTGTCGACCTTCACCGTCGACTTCGCGCTCGACACCTGCACGGCCGGCGACTCGCCGAAGAAGTTCGGCAGCGTGTAAAGGAAGGCGGCCGCGATCACCAGCGCGATGAGCGCGTACTTCCAGGTCGGGAAGCGATTCACTGCAGGGTTTTAAGCGTCCCCTTGGGGAGCGGAACCTGGACTGCCGAACGCTGCATCACGAGCTCGGTGTTCGGTGCGACCTCGACCGTCACGTACTGGTCGGAGAGCTTCGTGATTTTGCCGACGATCCCGCCCGCGGTAACGACCTCGTCGCCCTTTTGCAGGGCTTCGACCATCGCCTTCTGCTCCTTGGCACGCTTCATCTGCGGGCGGATCATCAGGAAGTACAGCAGCACGAACATCAGGATGATCGGCAGGAAGCCGATGAATCCCGGGTCGCCGCCGGGCGCGGCCTGTGCGTAGGCAGGGGAGATGATCACTGCGGATCCTCTTCTGATTGCTCTGGGGAAAGCGCGGAATTATATCTTTTCCGCTCTGCAATCATTCGCTCGGCAGTGGAGGAAAGCGTCCCGGCCTCGATCGCGCCGCGCAGCGTGCGCATCAGCTCCTGGTAGTAGTGCAGGTTGTGAAGCGTGTTGAGCCGCGCGCCGAGGATCTCGTTCGCCTTCTGCAAGTGGTAGAGATAGGCCCGCGTGAAATGCCGGCACGTGTAGCAGCTGCAATCGGGATCAAGCGGGCTCGCGTCGTCACGATGGCGCGCGTTGCGGATCTTGAGGTCGCCGTGGCGCGTGAAGAGCCAGCCATTGCGCGCATTTCGCGTGGGCAGCACGCAGTCGAACATATCGATCCCGGCGGAGACTGCTTCAATCAAATCCTCCGGCGTGCCCATGCCCATGAGGTAGCGCGGCCGATCTTCCGGCAGTCGCGTGCTCTCGAGGATCCGACGCCGGTCCTCGGGGGGCTCGCCAACCGCGAGTCCACCGATCGCATAGCCGTCGAAGCCGATCTCCACCAGCTGTTCGACTGACTTCGCGCGCAACGCCGGATAAACGCCGCCCTGGACGATGCCGAAGAGAGCATTCGGGCCGCGCCAGGCCTTCTTGGATCGCGCGGCCCAGCGCATCGAGAGCTCCATCGACCGCCGCGCCTCCGCCTCGGTCGCCGGATATGGCGTGCATTCATCGAAGGCCATGGCGATGTCGGAATTCAGCACCTGCTGGATGCGCATCGACTCCTCCGGCGTGAGGAAGAGTCGGTCGCCGTTCACCGGCGAGGCAAAGTGCACGCCTTCCTCGCTGATCTTGCGTAGCGCGCCGAGGCTGAAGACCTGGAAGCCGCCGGAGTCCGTAAGGATTGGCCCGCCCCAGCCCATGAAGTGATGCAGGCCGCCATGCCTCTCGATCACCTCGAGCCCAGGCCGCAGCCAGAGATGGAACGTATTGCCGAGCACGATCTGCGCACCGATGTCGCGCAACTCGTGCGGCGACATCGCCTTCACCGTGCCATAGGTGCCGACCGGCATGAAGGCCGGCGTGTCGACGCTGCCATGCGAGAGCTCGAGCACGCCGCGCCGCGCGGCGCCGTCGCGCTTTGTCACGGCGAACCTCAGAGCTCGCTCATCTTTCTATGAGCATCGCATCGCCGTAAGAGAAAAAGCGATAGCGTTGCTCGACCGCGTGCCGATAGGCGCGCAGCATCGTTTCGCGGCCGGCGAACGCGCAAACCAGCATTAGCAGCGTGGACTTCGGCAGATGGAAATTCGTGAGCAGGCGGTTCACGACGCGAAATTGGTAGCCGGGGTAGATGAAGATTTCCGTCTCGCCTGAGGTTTGGCCGCTCGCCGCAGCGCTCTCGAGCGCACGCAGCGTCGTGGTTCCCACCGAGAGGACACGCCGGCCTTTGATCGCCCGCGTCGTCGACTCGGGAATCGCATAGCGTTCGCTATGCATGCGGTGCGCTTCGACCGACTCGGTGCGCAGTGGCTTAAAGGTGCCAAAGCCGACGTGCAAGGTAAGCGATTCGACGGTGGCGCCGCGCGAACGCAGGCGATCGAGCATCGCCGAGTCGAAGTGCAGACCGGCGGTCGGCGCGGCCACTGCACCAGGAGTGGCTGCATAGACAGTTTGGTACCGCTCTGCATCTTCGTTGGTCGCGGCATGGGTGATGTACGGCGGCAGCGGTATGCTGCCATGACGCTCGAGAAGGCGTTCGACGTTCTCGGAAAATCGCACGCGATAGAGCTCGCCTTCGCGCCCTTCGACCATCGCTTTGGCATCGCCAATCTCCACCACAGTGCCTGGCTTGGGCGAATGGCCGGCACGCATCAATGCGAGTGCCTCCTGCTCACCGAGAACGCGCTCGACGAAAAGCTCGACCTGCCCGCCGCTCGGTTTGCGGCCATGCAGGCGAGCGCGGATGACGCGCGTATCGTTCAGCACCACCGCATCGCGCGCGTCGACAAGTTGCGGCAGATCGGTGAAGTTGAGGTCGCGCAATGCGCCGCGCGAGCCGACGTGCAGCAGTCGGCTGGCGGTGCGTTGGGAGGCGGGGTGCTGGGCGATGAGCTCGGCCGGCAACTCGTAGTCGAACTCGGAAACGAGCATCCTCGCGAATTATAATTTCGCCGCCCGCTCCAGTCGGAGAATGGGGCCGGAATGGCGGAACCGGTAGACGCAGCGGACTCAAAATCCGCCGGTGGCAACACCATGAGAGTTCGAGTCTCTCTTCCGGCACCAGTCAGGCAACGTCAGGAGCGTTTACCTAGGGGAAATCCTCGCTGGACAGAGGGGGGTGCCCGGCGTAGGCTTTTTGCGAATACGTGGGGATAAACAGCGGGCGGGAGGGGTCATGGCGAAGGCGCAGGTAAGGGTTCTGCCTTCGGCGAAAAACACGGTAATGGTGGTCGACGACCAGTCGACCGGCCGCGCCATTCTCGAGCAGGTGGTGCGCAGCCTGGACGAGCGCGTCCAGGTCGAG
>JAFARH010000127.1 GCA_019245555.1 Betaproteobacteria bacterium | reverse complement strand
TGTAGCGAACGATGGCCACGTCGCCCGAATCCGGATCCACTTCGACCTCCGCGATGTGGCAGCCGTTCGGATACGTGTACTCCGGCGGCATGCGCGTATGGGTTGCCTCGAGCGCGCCAAGGTTGAAGAGACTTATGCGACGATCGGTCCCAGCGATGCGGAACTCGCCGTCGCGATACTCGATATCGGACGCCGCCGCCTCCAGCTTCTGCGCCGCCGCCTGCTTCCCCTTCTCGATGACTTCATCTGCTGCAACCTGCGCCGCCACGCCGCCGATGGCGAGGAAGCGCGAGCCGCCGGTGAGTCCATCGGTCGGCACTACGTCGGTGTCGCCTTGCACTATGCGAATCTGCGCCGCGTCGACGCCGAGCTTCGCCGACAGGAGCTGCACCAGCGTCGTCGTATGGCCCTGCCCGTTGTCCTGCATCCCCGAGTAGGCCGTGACCTTGTCGCCGTCGACCTTTACTCGAATGGTGTCGCCTGGCCCGCCGCCGCAGCGCTCGATATACATGGCGAGGCCGATGCCTCTGCGCTTCTTCGAGCCTTTCTTCCGGCCGGCGAAGCCCTTCCAGTCCGCTCTCTCCATCGCACGCGACATGACGCCTGCGAAGTCTCCGGAGTCGTACTTGCTCTCGACCGGCGTCTGGTAAGGCATCGCCGACGGCGGAATGAAGTTGCGCCGGCGCAGCTCGTCCGGCGCGAGACCGAGCTCGCGCGCCGCGGCATCTACCACGCGCTCCAGCAGGTAAATGGCTTCGGGCCGCCCCGCACCACGATAGGCGTCCACTGGCACGGTGTTCGTCAGCGTGCCCTTGATGTTCAGCCAGATCGCCGGGATGCGATATACGCCGGAAAGCATCGGCGCGGCGAGCTGCGGAATGAACGGGCCGAAGTTCGAGAGATAGCCGCCCATCGCGGCCCAGGTCGTGACCCGTAGCGCGAGGAAATGGCCGTCTTTGTCCATCGCCAGCTCGGCGATGGAGTAGTTGTCGCGGCCCTGCGCATCGGAAAGAAATGATTCCGAGCGCTCCGCGGTCCAGCGCACCGAGCGTTTCAGGCGACGCGCTGCCCACACCATCATCGGCTGCTCGGGATAGAGGAAGATCTTCATGCCGAATGCGCCGCCGACGTTCCCCGATACGACACGCACATCCTCGGTCTTCACGATGCCTGCCACTTGTCCGCGAATGTGGTGCGGCCCCTGGCTCGGCGTGATGAGCGTGACTCTTCCGTTGCTGTATTCGGCCAGTGCGGCACGCGGCTCGATCGGATTCGCGACCAGCCTGTTGTTCACGAGCTCAAGGCGTGTGACATGCGCAGCCTTCCTGATCGCCTGCTCCACCTTTTCGCGCGATTGGCCGAGGCCGATGTCGAAGGCGAGCTCGCCTTCGCGCACGTCAGTAACCGCCGGGAGCGGCTCATAGTCGACCTCCACCTTCTCCGCCGCGTCCTTCGCCTGCGCCAGCGTCTCGGCGATCACCACGGCGACGGGATCCCCAACGTGGCGCACCGTATCGAGTGCGAGCACTGGACGCGGCGTCTCCTTGCGATTCGTGCCGTCCAGGTTCACCACCGGGATCAGGCATTCCACGTCACCGAGTCCGTCGGCCTTCGCATCCTTGCCCGTAAGGACTGCGATCACGCCCGGAGCCTTGGGAATCGAAATCCTTCGAATGCGCGCATGGGCGTGCGGCGAGCGCACGATCACGGCATGCGCAGCACCGGCGACTGCGAAATCGTCGGCATAGCGGCCGGCACCGCGGAGCAATGCCTCGTCTTCAAGGCGCGAAAGGCCTTGTCCTAGGGCGAACTTGGGCATGGCATGATCATAGCCATGCCGAGTATGGAGATGGTGCTGGTGTTCATGGCCGCAGCGCTGGCGCTCAACCTGACGCCCGGCCCGGACATGCTGTACGTCACCGCACGCAGCGTGAGCGATGGACGCGCCGCCGGCGTGCTCTCCGCGTTCGGCATTGCCGCCGGCACGCTGGTACATATCGCCGCGCTCGCCCTGGGCCTCGCCGCGCTGCTCACGGCAGTGCCACTCGCCTATGACGCCGTGCGGATCGCCGGCGCGATCTACCTGGTGGTGATCGGCATCCAGCTGATCTTGCGGCCGAGGACGGCGGCGGCGGTCGCAGCCTTGCCACGGTCTAGGCTGCGGGTCATTTTCGTGCAAGCGGTGATCACGAACGTGCTGAATCCCAAGGTGGCGCTCTTCTTCCTCGCCTTCCTGCCGCAATTCGTCGACCGCTCGGCAGGACCGCCGGTGCCACAGGTCCTGCTGCTCGGTCTCCTCTTCAACATTCAGGGCACGCTTGTCAACGTGGCGGTTGCATTGCTCGCAAGCCGCGGCTCGAGCTGGCTCCGCACGAGCGAACGGCGCGTTGCAATGCTCCGGCGCATGACCGGCGCGCTCTTCGTGGCTTTGGGAGCGAGACTTGCTGTGAGCACCAGATGAAACAAATAGGTATGAAATACAGCGGCAGCTGTCACTGCGGCGGCATCAAGTTCGAGGTGGAAGGAGACTTCCAAGAGGGACTCGAGTGCAATTGCTCGATGTGCTCGCGCAAAGGCTCGATCCTCGGCTTCGTGCCGCGCGAAAACCTGAAGCTGCTCACGCCAGAAGACCGGATGGCGACCTACCTCTTCAACAAGCACATCATCCGCCACCATTTCTGCAAGACCTGCGGCATCCATCCGCTCGCCGAGGCGAAGGATCGATCGGGCAAGCCGACGGCCGCGATCAACCTGCGCTGCCTCGAGAACTTCGACCTCGGCGCACTGAAGATCAAGAAGTTCAACGGCGCAGCGCTGTGACCGTCGCGCCGTGATTACCGAATATGCAGAGGTCGAGCCGAAGCGCGAAGAAGTCGATTCGATGCCCGGACCGACGCTCATCGAATTCGGCACGCCGTGGTGCGGTCACTGTCGCCGTGCGCAACCGCTCATTGCGGAGGCGATGGCCGCGCATCCGAAGGTGCGGCACATCAAGGTCTCGGATGCGAGCGGCAAGCGCCTAGGCCGCTCGTTCAAGGTCAAGCTCTGGCCGACGCTCGTCTTCCTGCGCGACGGAAAAGAAGCGGCCAAGCTGGTGCGCCCGGGCCGCACTGAAGAAATAAAAGACGCCCTGTCGAAAATCGAATGAAGCGCTGGCACAGGGTGCTGGCTGCGGCGATCGCGCTCGTCGCGATCAACGCGACTACGCGGATCGTAGTCAAGGCCAATCTCGCCGCGGGTCTTTATCCGGCCCAGGCCGCGATCGACATTCCAATCACGACGACGCTCTATGCGTCGCTCGCCGCGGCCCTGTGCCTGCTGCTGCTCGCATTCCTCTCGAGATCGGCGCTGCGCCCGGCGATCGTCGTCCCGGCCCTCGTCGTGCTTTATGTCCTCGTCGCCTACTTTGCCGTAGCGGGCGTCTATTACTGGACTGACATCGCCCACTATTCGATTGCGGCGGCCTATGGACCGCTCGTCCTCGTGCTCATCGGGTTCGCATGGGATGACATTCGCGTCATGCGGCCGCGCATGGCGTCCGAACCCCAGGTCGCAGCGGCTGCGCCGCCGGTGCTGCGCCCGCGGGCCTGGTACCTGGTCGGCGCCCTGCTCTTCGTCTACGCGCTGCCATATATCCATAACCTCGGCTGCATGGAACTGCCTTTCACCAGCGGTTTCGGCCTCGCGCTCGCCTACCTTGGCCTGCCGGCCCTCGTCATCGCGATCTTCGGCGGCCGCTGGATCGGCGCGCGCATCGCCTTCATGTCTGCGCGCACCAGTGCTCTGGTGGCCGGCGCCGCACTCTTCGCTTGGATCGTGGTCCTCGGGCAGGCGTACGTCGCGTTCGCAAACGCCCTGATGGAGCCCCAACAGGCGGTGCGCTTCGAGGGCGTGATCGTCGACAAGCTGCAATCCGTTTTGCGCGGCAGCATCCTGCGCATACAGGTCGCATCTGCGGCGCATGAGGTAATTTCGATGCAAGTCAACGAGTATGACTATGGGCGGCTGAAAGTCGGCGAGCATGTGACGCAACCGATCATGCTCGGCGCACTGCAGATACCGTACATCGCGCATTGCCGCTGGCTGCCCTCGGCCCGCGCGAACGTCATAGCGAAATAGTTCCTGCGGCACATGTATTGCGTCACCTGCGGCGCTGCTAGCCACGCAACGTTGCTTGTGTATATTTTCAAGGCGGCAGCGCAGTAGTGAAACTGCAGTAAATGCTGTCGCCCTTTGGCGTCAATGCAGCCCAGCACCCGCTACCAGCTCGAAGTTAATCCGAAATTGCCCAAGCGCCTCGCAAGGCTCGAGGAGCTTGCGGGCAATCTTTGGTATAGCTGGGACCGTCCGACGCGCGCCATATTCGCTCGCCTGAACCCCGCGCTCTGGGATGCCGTCGGGCACAACCCGAAGGCGATGTTGAAGCGCATCGACGAGCAACGGCTGATCGATGCCGCTTCCGATCCCGCGTTCCTCGACAGCCTGACGCGCGTGCTGGCCGCCTTCGACGCCTATCAGGCCGACGCGCCGTTCCGGCAGAGCTCCGGCGGCTTCAAGCCCGACGAGCTCGTCGCGTATTTCTGCGCCGAGTTCGGCGTGCACGAGAGCTTGCCGCTTTATTCCGGCGGCCTCGGCATCCTCGCGGGTGACCATTGCAAGGCGGCGAGCGACTTCCAGCTGCCGTTCATAGGGGTTGGCCTCCTCTACCGGCAGGGCTACTTCGTGCAGACGATCGACGCCGAAGGCCGCCAGCGCGCCGAGTACCACGACTCCGAATTCACCGACCTGCCGATCGAGCCGGTGCACAAGACGGGCCGCGAGCTGACGGTCGAGCTCGCCTTCCCCGGGCGCAAGCTCACTGTGAAGGTCTGGCAGGCGCGCATCGGGCACGTGAACCTTTATCTCCTCGACACCGACGTGCCGGAGAACAGCGAGCGCGACCGCGCCATCGCACACCGCCTGTATGGCGGCGATCGAACGACAAGGCTAGAACAAGAGCTCGTGCTCGGCGTCGGTGGCGCGCGTGCACTCGCCGCGATGAACCTGAAACCCTCGGTCTGGCACATCAACGAAGGGCACGCCGCCTTCCTCATCCTCGAGCGCGCGCGGGGCCTTGTCGCCGAGGGGCTATCGATGGACGCCGCCATCGAGGCGGTGGCTTCGAACACCGTTTTCACCACGCACACGCCGGTGCCGGCGGGACACGACCAATTCAACGAAGGCACGGTGACGCCGTACCTGAAAAGCACCTTCGGCGATCTTTCGAACGCGCCCGACAAGCTCGCGGCGCTGGCGCGTCCACCGGCGGGCGGCGACTTCAACATGACCGCGCTCGCCCTGCGCGGCGCGCGCTATGTGAATGGCGTGTCGCGCATCCATGGCGGCGTCTCGCAGCGCCTCTTGAAGGACTTCTGGCCGAACGTGACCCCGGAGGAAAACCCGGTCGGCTACATCACGAACGGCGTGCACGTCACGACGTTTCTCGCGCCGGAATGGGGCGAGGTGCTGGATCGCTTCCTTGGCGTCGGCTGGATGCACCGGCTTGGGCATCCGGGCATATGGGAAAAGATACGCGACATCCCCGATCACATCTTCTGGAGCGTGCGTCAGGACATCAAGGCGCGGATGCTCCACATGCTGCGCCACCGGATTGCGCGGCAGCACCTGCGCAACCACGGGAGCGAATCGCATCTCGAGCGATTGCTGCGCTACTGCGATCCGGCGAAACCGAACACGCTGACGATCGGCTTCGGCCGGCGATTCGCGACCTATAAGCGGGCGACGCTTCTGTTTAATGATTTGGATAACTTCCGACGGCTACTGGAGGATAAGGAACGACCCGTGGTGTTCCTCTTCGCGGGCAAGGCACACCCGGCCGACGAGCCCGGCCAGGAGCTGATCCGCACGCTGGTGCACATGTCCGGACAGGAAGAGTTCCAGGGGCGCCTGCTTTTCATCGAGGGCTATGACCTGCACATCGCGCGGCGCCTTGTCTCCGGCGTGGACGTCTGGTTGAACAATCCGGTGCATCCACTGGAGGCATCCGGGACCTCCGGGATGAAGGCCGGGATGAACGGCGCCATCAACCTTTCCATCCTCGATGGCTGGTGGGACGAAGGCTACGACGGCCAGAACGGCTGGGGCATCAAGCCGGCGAGCCCGCAGCTCGACCAGCACCGCCGCGACCGCGAGGAAGCGCGCACGCTGTATGAGCTCCTGCAAGACAACGTGGTGCCGCTCTACTACAAGCGCGCCGAGGGCGGCTATTCGGCGGAATGGATCCGCATGGCGAAGCGCTCGATGGCCTCGCTCCTGCCGCGCTACGACGCCTCGCGAATGCTCGGCGAGTACGTCTCGAAGTATTACCTGCCGGCTGCGCGACAGGGCCAGCGTTATGCGCGC
The DNA here is from genome assembly GCA_019245555.1 of Betaproteobacteria bacterium. Classification (GTDB taxonomy): domain Bacteria; phylum Pseudomonadota; class Gammaproteobacteria; order Burkholderiales; family SG8-39; genus SCGC-AG-212-J23. The sequence continues at coordinate 10,596 of JAFARH010000127.1, read as the reverse complement.
GACGGCTACGACGCCGCGAAGACGGTCTCGGCGTGGAAGGCGCGGGTGCGCACGGCATGGCCCGGCGTTGCGCTACGACGAATCGACACCCCGCCGCAGCGCATCCATTTCGGCGAGAGCATCCCGGTAGAGGTCGGCGTGAAGCTGAACGGCCTCGCGCCAGGAGACGTCTGCGTCGAGCTGATCCTCACGCGCGAAGTACGCGAGGGCGCGCCGGTCTCGCACAGCCATGAGCTCACGCCCGCCGGCGCAGAGCAAGGCGAGCAGCGCTTCAAGCTGGATCTAAAGCCCGGGCTCGCCGGGCGGCTCGACTACCGAATCCGCGCCTACCCGCGCCACGAGCTCCTCACCCATCCGTTCGAGATGGGCTTGAGCACTTGGCTCTAGCCAATTCCGGACAACGTCCGTAATTAGCGAGCTTTGACGAGCAACGCGAGCGTTCGCGGCTGGAGGTAATAGGGATTCGCTGCATTTGGAACATGAGCACGGCCAGGGGCCGCGGTGTCGAGCACGAGATGCCAGCCGTCGTCCGGCAGCTTGAACTCGATTGGCGCATCTCCCGCGTGCAGGAGAAGCAGCAGATCGTCGTCCTCCACCGGCTTGCCACGGTCGTCGCGCTCGGCGAGCTGCTTGCCGAGGAGCAGAAGTCCCAGCGTTCGCGCCTCCGCCCGCGTCCAGTCGTCGTGCTGCATCGGCGTGCCAGCGGTCGTCAGCCAGATCACGTCTTCCGGTTTCGGATAACTCCGGCGGCGAAAGCCCGGATGTCGCTTGCGGAGCGCAATCAGCTGGCGCACGAACGCCTGCAAGTCGCGATCAACCGCTTCCCAGTCGAGCCATGAGACCTCGCTGTCCTGGCAGTACGCGTTGTTGTTCCCTTGCTGCGTCCGTCCGAGCTCGTCGCCAGCGGTGAGCATCGGCGGGCCTTGCGAGAAGAGCAGCGTCGCGAGCAGGTTCCGCTTCTGGCGTGCGCGCACGGCGAGGACGGCGGCGTCCTGCGTCGCACCCTCGGCGCCATAGTTCGCGCTGCGGTTGTCGTCGCTGCCGTCGCGGTTGCCTTCCCCGTTCGCCTCGTTGTGCTTACGCTCGTACGACACCAGATCCTCGAGCGTGAAGCCGTCGTGCGAGGTGACGAAGTTGACGCTCGAGCGTGGGCTGCGGCCCGCACGTTGGAAAATGTCGCTCGACCCGGTGAGGCGCGAAGCGAGCTCGCCCACCGTGCCCGCATCGCCGCGCCAGAACGAGCGCACCCCGCTTCGGTACTTGTCGTTCCACTCGACCCATCCCGGCGGGAAGTTGCCGAGCTGATAGCCGTCGTGACCGAGGTCCCACGGTTCGGCGATGAGCTTGACGCGCGACAGCACCGGATCCTGGCGGATGGCGGAAAGAAATGCGCCGTTCCGGTCGAACGCCTGCGTGGAATTGCGCGCGAGCGTCGAGGCCAAGTCGAAGCGAAACCCGTCGACGTGCATCTCCTGCACCCAGTAGCGCAGGCTGTCCATGACGAGGCCGAGCACGACGCGGTGGCTGGTATTGAAGCTGTTGCCCGTTCCGGTGAAGTTGAGATAACGACGCGGATTGGACGGATCGAGGCGGTAGTAGATGGAGTTGTCCAGGCCACGGAACGAGAGCGTGGGACCGCCGTGGTCGCCTTCCCCAGTGTGGTTGTAGACGACGTCGAGGACGACCTCGAGTCCGGCCGCGTGCAGCGCCTTCACCATCGTCTTGAATTCGCCGAGGGTCCCGCTCGCGGAATAGCGCATCTCGGGCGCGAAGAAGCCGATGGTGTTGTAGCCCCAGTAGTTGCGCAGTCCGTGTTGCAGCAGGCGGCGCTCGTCTACGAACGCCTGGACGGGCAGCAGCTCCACCGTGGTGACGCCCAACCCCTTCAGGTATTCGATGACCGGAAGACTGGCGAGCCCGGCATAGGTGCCGCGCAGTTGCTCGGGCACCTCGGGATGGCGCTGCGTGAAACCTTTGACGTGTAGCTCGTAGATCACCGTGTCCTGCCACGGCGTGCGCGGCGCGCGATCCTCGCCCCAGCTAAAAGCGGTGTCCACGACTTGGCTTCGGCCGAGCCCGGCGCTCAGCTTGCCTTGGATGAGCTTCGCGTACGGATCGAGAAGGAGCCGCGAGGCATCGAAGCGGTGCTCGCCCTCGTCGGTTCCATGGACGCGGTAGGCATAGAGCTGCCCCGGGCGCGCGTCCGGCAGATAGCAGTGCCAGACGAAATCGGTTCGCTCACGGACTTCGACGCGCTCGACCTCCCGGCGTCCGCGCGGATCGAAGAGGCACAACTCGACACGCTCGGCGTGCTTGGAGAAGAGCGCGAAGTTGACGCCGCCGCCGTCCCAGGTCGCGCCTAGCGGATAGGCGCGACCCCGCCAGACAGTGCTCGGCGCAACAAACGATCTTGCCTCCATTGGAGGCGTGAGGTTACGTCGAAAGGCTTCTGGCCGGCTGCACCAGATGGCAGCCGTTCGTGCGCCAGCTGCCGTCCCTTTGGCGCTGCATCGCGTAGTAGGCGAGCCAGACCGAGCCGCTGCGGTCCGTGATTTTCACGCGCTGCACTGCGTCCTCGCCCATCGTGGTCAGGCCGAGAAATTCCACTGCAGTGGGGCGAACGATCGCGCCATAGGAGGTGCGGACGACGTCAAGGAAGCGCTCGGGCGTGCCGAAGGTCTCCTGCACGGCGGGCGAGACGAGCTTGAACGCCTCCTGCGCGTCGTCGCGGCGGAACGCCTCGATCTGCCGATTGATCACCGCCCGGATCTCGGCAAGGTCATCGCTCGTGATTGCCGGCTGAGCCACTGCTGGCAAAGCAAAGACGAAGAGGAGCGCGAGCAGCCTCAGCACTCTAGTCTTCCCGCATCGCTACGGTGGTGCGGCCGTGCGCAACCTGGAGCAGGCGGGCGCGCTCGGCGAGGACCTTGCGCGCGTACTGCGCCGAGGTGTCGGCGAAGGCACCGTTGTAGAACTGCAAGCCCGCTACCAGCGTGCCGGTGCGGTGCACGTATTCCTGCAGGATCCAGGCGCCGAGCTCGATGTTGCGCTCCGGATCCCAGAGCGCTTCCTCGCCGCCCGCGGCCGACACCTTCGCCGCGTGGAACCGCGGAATGATCTGCATCAGGCCTTTCGCGCCCATGACGCTCTCGGCGATGGGATTGAAGCTCGACTCGACCGAGATCACTGCGAGCACAAGGAGCGGATCGAGTCCGACTTCGCTGGCTGCGCGATAAGCCGCTCCCACCATCCGCTCAGTAGCCTCTCCCGCGACATAGAAGCGCCGCGAGAGGTACCTGGCGAGGAGCTCCTGCGCGGGATCGCGCGGCGCCTCGACAAAGGTTTCTTCCGGAATGCAGCTCGCCACGACGCCAGGATCCGCCTCGGGCGCGTAGGCGTCGTCGGCCGCAAGCAACAGGAGCGTCGCGGTGGCGGCGCTGGCAAAAAGGACGGGGAGGGATCGTTGGCGCAAGGCAGGCACCACGCAAGTTGCGAACGATGGTAGGGCGCGCAGTGATTTGGTGATATCGCGCCGCGCCGAATTTCCTGTCGCGATCCGACTACGCGAGGTGCGGTCGACATTACAGACGGAACCTTGTCCGCTCGATAGTACGGACTGCTACCGGTCCATATGATCCATCGCCATCCCCGTAAGAACTCTCCCAAAGGTCCATCGCAAATGAAAATCGTGGCACTCGTTCTCGCTGGTGGCGAAGGTACGCGCCTCTATCCGCTCACCGCCGAGCACGCAAAGCCGGCACTTCCTTTCGCCAACGGCTATCGCATCTGCGACTTCGTGCTGTCGAACCTGGTGAATTCGAAGATCTCCACGATCTACCTGCTCGCTCAGTACAAGCCGCACTCGCTGATGGCGCACATCGAGAAGGCCTGGTCGCCGTGGTTCCAGGAATCCGAAGGAACCATAAAAGTATTGCTCCCGCGGTCCAATACGCTCGCCGGCCAGTTCAAGGGCACGGCCGACGCGGTCTATCAGTATCTGGATCTGCTACAAGCGCACGATCCCGACCTTGTAGCGGTCTTCGCGGCAGACCATATCTACCGCATGGACGTGCGGCAGATGATCGACTTCCATCGCAGCCGCGAAGCCGGCGTGACCGTGTCGGCGCTCGCCGTGCCGCTCGACAAGGCACGCGGCTTCGGCGTCATCAGCGCAAGCGCTGAAGGCCGGGTGCGCGATTTCCATGAGAAGCCGAAGCAGCCACCGGCAATCCCAGGCAATCCGCGTCTCGCCTACGCTTCGATGGGCAACTACCTCTTCGATCCGCGCGTGCTTGAGCGCGCGCTGGTGGAGGCGCGCCAACGCGGCGAGGTCGACTTCGGTCGCGACGTGCTGCCGCGCATCTGCAAGAGCGAACGCGTGTACGCCTATGATTTCGCGGCGAATCGCGTGCCGGGCGTGCAGGACTTCGAAGAGCGCACCTACTGGCGCGACGTCGGCACGCTGTCGGCGCTCGCCGCCGCCCAGCAGGACGCGATGGGCGCCCGGCCCCGCTTCAACCTTTGGAACAGCCGCTGGCCGATCCGCGGCGAGCACGAGGCCGTGATGCTCGCCAAGGTGCGGAACTGGGAAGCCGAGGTCGTCGAGGAGGAAGCCGTCAAGCCGGCGTCGGCCTGGCGTGCCTCGCGTAAAGATCTGCATACTGACGAGCGGGTCCAGCCCAGCTGAAGTCGCGCGTCATGCCCCGGCGCTGGATTTCCCGCCAGCGCCGGGCGTCGCCGTAAGCCTCTACCGCCCGCTTCACCGCGCCGATCAACGCGGTGCTTTCCGGCCGCTCGAACAGGAATCCGGTCTCATCGTCGGCGATCGTGTCGGCAAGACCGCCGGTCTCGCGCGCTACTGGCGGCGTACCGTACCGCTGGCTGTACATCTGGTTCAGCCCGCAGGGCTCGAAGCGCGACGGCATCAGGAACACATCTGCTCCGGCCTCGATGAGGTGCGCGAGATCCTCGTTGAAGCCGATCGCGGCGGCGACGTTTCCCGGATGACGCGCGGCTGCCGCGCTCAGCACCGCCTCCAGCTCCCGGTCGCCGCGACCGAGCATGCAGACCTGCGCGCCTAGCGCGACCAGCTCGTCGGTGGCGGCGGCGATGAGATCGACGCCCTTCTGGTGCGTAAAGCGGCACACCGCCCCCAGTAGCGGCGCCGCGGCATCCTGCCGCAAGTTCATGCGCTCCTGCAGCGCGCGCTTGTTCACGCTCTTCCGGTCGAGGCTCGTCCAGGAATAGCGCTCGGCAATGTGCCGGTCGTTCATCGGGTTCCAGATCTCGACATCGATGCCGTTCACGATGCCGCGCAGCCGGTCACGGCGCTCCCGCAAGACGCCGTCGAGGCCGCAGCCCAGCTCCTCGGTCTGTATCTCGCGGGCGTAGCCCGGGCTCACGGTCGTGATCGCGTCGGCGTAGACCAGCCCGCCCTTCAGGAAAGAGAGCTTGCCGTAGAACTCGAGCCCCTCGACGGCAAAGCTCGCGCTCGGCAGCTCCAGGCGCTCGAGCATTGCCGCCGGAAACAACCCCTGGAACGCGAGGTTATGCACCGTCATCACGCTGCCAGCGCGAGTGCTCTCGAAATGCATATAGACAGGCGCCAGAGCGGTCGGCCAGTCGTTGCAGTGCACGATCTCCGGCCGCCACTCGAGCGGCGACCCGGCGCTGCCGAGGCTCGCCGCAGCGCGCGAAAGCACGCCGAATCGCAGCGCATTGTCGGGCCAATCCGCGCCGTTCTCGTCCTGGTAGGGGCCGCCGGGCCGGTCGTACAGCGCGGGACAGTCGAGGAACAGGCACTCGCCCTTCTCCAGCACGCGGGCATCCATCTGCAGCACGCGGAGCTTCGCGCACTCCCTCGCACCGTGCAGCGATATGCCGCGATAGGCCGGCAAAAAGGTGCGCACGTCGGCACCTTGCGCGCGCATGGCGGCGGGAAGAGCGGCGCTCACATCGCCCAAGCCTCCGGTCTTGGTGAGCGGCGCGCATTCTGGAGTGACGAAAAGGACTCGCATAAAAAAAGACCCCGGTAGGGGGACCGGGGTCGGCTTGCTACATACGCACGAAGGGAGGGAGGTGCGTATGCAAGGGGGAACTGGGAGCGCTAGTTCGTGATCTGGGGCGCAGCAACCTCATGACGCAGCACCGGGATGGAAATCCTTGCGTCGCTGCCGAAGTCATCGCTGACGGGGATATCCAGGCAGGCCGAGCCGTGGATCACCTTTGCGCCGAGCGCACGCACGAGCAGCGGCTGCTGCTTCGGCGACTCGAGCTCGATGAAGCACACGACGCGCGCCGCGCCGCGGTTATGCACCAGCTTGAAACTGTGCACCGGGCCGTAGGGCTCGCACAGGTCCAGGACGTCGCGCGTCAACGAATGCAGATCGTGTGCATCGCGCAACCGTTGCATCACTTCGGGTCTCATGGCGAGACGATGCTAGGGCGCGCCTACGCGAGTCGATATCCTAAAAAATATGAACCTCGTGTAGTCCCGGCACTACAGGAAAATGACGACAGGATTAAAGCTCAGAAAATCAACGCGACGCTTGCCGCGGTGAAACACGTGGCGAGCGTGCCGGCGACGATGGACTTCATTCCGAGCGCGACGACTTCGCTGCGGCGTTCCGGACACATCGTGCCGAGGCCGCCGATCATGATTCCAAGGCTGCCGAAGTTCGCGAAACCGCAGAGCGCGTAGGTCATCAGCACGCGACTTTTGTCCGACAGTCCAGCCCTGGTGAGATCGATGTATGCGACGAGCTCATTCAACACGGTCTTCGTTCCCAGCAGCGCGCCCGCGCTGTGCGCTTCCGCCCACGGCACGCCACATAGCCACGCGAGCGGTGCGAGCACGGCACCGAGCATTCCCTGCAGGCTGTAGGGTGCGATGACGAGATTGACCAAGGCAACGAGCGCCACGAACACAACGAGCATCGCGACGATATTGAGGAGGAGCTGTGCGCCGTCGAGCGTGCCGCGGGTGATGGCATCCATTGCCCCGCTCGCCTCCGAGCGAAGCTCCAGGTCTCCGCCGGTGGCATTGCCCTTCGGCGGCACCATGAGGAAACTCACAGCGAGCGCCGCCGGCGCCGACAGGATGGAAGCGATCAGCAGGTGCGCCGCGGCGTTCGGCAGCACCGGCCCGAGGATGCTGGCATAGAGGAAGAGCACCGTACCGGCGATGGACGCCATTCCTGCCACCATGATGGCGAAGAGCTCGCCACGCGACACACGCGCGAGATAGGGCTTGATGAAGAGCGGCGCCTCCACCATGCCGACGAAGACGTTCGCCGCCGTGGAGAGTCCTACGACGCCGCCCACGCCCATCGATTTTCGCAGCATCCACGATATTGCCCGCACGATCGCCGGCAGCACGCCCCAATAGAAGAGGAGCGCCGACAGCGCGCTGATCACCAGCACGATCGGCAGCGCGCGGAATGCGAGCACGAACGCCGCCTCCGGCGCTGTGATAGTGAACGGCGTCGGTGCTCCGCCGAGGTAGCCGAAGACAAGGCTCGTTCCCGCTTCCGTCGCTTTCTCGAGAATGAGGAGCGCGTCGTTCAGCGCCATGAAGCCGCTCTTCACCACCGGGATCTTGAGGAACAGGACCGCCAGCACGACCTCCAGCACCACACCAGCAGCGACCGCGCGCCACGGCACGCCGCGCCGGTCCTCCCCGATTGCCCACGCGATGGCGAGGAGCCCGATCATGCCGGCAATCGCGTGCATAGAATCAAGCATGGTCGTAGTGAGCTGCCTTTGCGCCGAATGGTGCGATACCTGCGTGCAATACCGGCCCGGCTTCCTCAAGCTCGCCAGCAAATTTCCCGGCGCCCAATTCCGCTGGGTGGATATCGAAGACCAGGCCGACGAGGTCGGCGACCTCGAGGTGGAGAATTTCCCCACCATCCGCGTCACGCGAGGGGACGAAGTCCTGTTTCATGGCACGCAGCTGCCGATTCATAGCCACCTCGAGCGGCTGCTCGCGGAGCTGCTCACGCCGGGAAAATAGAAGCGATCGTCTTCTGGATCGCTTCGGCCGCGCCGCGCGGATCCGGCGCCTGCCGGATCGGGCGGCCGACGACGATGTAATCGGCACCGTTCGCAAAAGCCTGCGCGACATCGACCGTTCGCTTCTGGTCGTCCGCCGGCTTGTTCTCCACCGGGCGAATGCCCGGTACGACGAGCGCCAGCCGATCGTGGAACTCGCTCTTGAGGCGCTGCACTTCAAGCCCGGACGAGACAACGCCATCGCAGCCCGCCTCCATCGCGCGCCTCGCCCGAGAGAGCACCAGGCGCTCGACGTCGCACGAGAACCCCAGATCATCCAAGTCGCCGCGATCCAGGCTAGTCAAGACGGTGACGGCGAGGATCTTGAGATCACCTTTCTCAGCCACCGCGGCGCGCATGATCGACTGGTTGCCATGCACGGTGGCGAAGGTGATGCCGCGGCCGCGCAAATTGGCGATCCCGCGTCCCACCGTTTCCGGGATGTCGAACATCTTGAGATCGGCGAAAACCTTGCTGCCGCGCTTCACCAGCCAGTCAACCAGCTCGAAGTAACCGCCCGTGACGAAGAGCTCGAGCCCCACCTTATAGAAGCTCGCCCCTGGCCCGATCTTCTCGACGAGTGCCTTCGCTTCCGCCGCGGTCGGTACATCGAGCGCTACGATCAAGCGATCATGTCGCTGGGGGGCTTGACTCATTTTCCGAAAGGCGCCCGGCATCCTTCTCCTCCCTCGTTACGAAGTCGCGCAGCGATACGCCCAGGTCGCCTTCGGGCACGCCAACCGCGTCGGCATCGAAGACGAACGCGCGATAGACGTCGGCGACCTGGATCGTCATCGCGTCGCGCGTCAGGACCCAGCCATCCCGGTCGGTGCGCGCGGCCCAGCCAAGCGCCGCCGCGCGCTCGAGGATCTGCTCGACGCGATCCGGCAGCAGGCGAAGCTGGCGCGCCAGGGCATTCAGTCGCACGACGCGTCCGTCGCGATGCGCGCGCGCCAGCGCGCCAAGGACGCCAAGACCGTCGGCAAGCTCTTCACCCGGGACGCGATGGCGCTCGGCCTTGGCGCGGAATGCCGGCAGCATGGCGGTGAAGATGGCGCCTGTAAGCACGACTAGCCACGAGAGGTAGAGCCAGATGAGGAAGATCGGGATCGTCGCAAAGGCGCCATAGATCAGCGTGTAAGTCGGCACCCGGCTGAGATAAATAGCGAAGCCACGCTTCGCAATCTCGAATCCGATGGCAGCGAGAACACCTCCGGTGAGCGCATGCTGCCAGTCCACGGGGCGCGCGGGCACGACGCCATAGAGCAGCGTCAATGCGACGCAGGCCAGGATGAAGGGAAGCACGCCGAGGACGGAATCGCGCAGCATGTCGAGCTGCAGCGCTCCCGTCGCCTCCTTCACGGCGATATAGCTCGCCGACAGGCTCGCGCCGATGAGAAGGGGGCCGAGCGTGATCACCGCCCAATAGATGAAGATGTTGTGCAGGATGGTGCGCCGGCGCTGCACCCGAAAAATGCGGTTCAGCGCGTTGTCGACGGTGAGCATCAGCATCACCGAGGTGACGATGAAGCCGAGAATGCCGATCGCCGTGAGGCGGCCGACGTTCTCCGTGAAGCTGTTGATCTGGTCGATGATCGTGCTGACTGCCGGCGTGTCGGGCAGCACGTTCTCGAGGACGAAGAGCTGCAGCGACCCGATCCACTGGTCGAACACGGGAAACGCGGTCGTGATGCCGAGCGCCACGGTGAGGAGCGGCACGAGCGAAAGCAGCGTCGTGTAGGTGAGGCTGCCAGCGGTCTGGGTCGCGCGCTCTTCCCGGAAGCGCGTCACCAGCGCGAGGATGAATTCCCAGGCGGCGCGCAACTGCTTCATCGGCGCACATAATACCGGCAGCCCATGCCTCGCGTTTTAACGCGCATCGCTACCGCCTCGCTTGCCGCGCTGATCGTGCTTTGCCTCGCCTGGGAACTCTGGCTCGCGCCGCTGCGTCCGGGTGGCTCGCTCGTCGCGCTGAAGGCGCTGCCCCTCGCGCTGCCGCTACCGGGCGTGCTCGCCGGCCGTCGCTACACCTACCAGTGGTCGAGCCTGCTCATCCTCGCCTACTTCGCAGAAGGCGCGACTCGCGCCTGGGCCGAGAGCGGGATCGGGCGCACGCTGGCTCTCGCCGAGGTGGCACTGAGCCTCGTGTTCTTCGCTGCGGCGGTCAGCTACGCTCGTCTGACGCGAGCAAGCGCTTAGCCGCCGCGTAGATCGGCACTTCGATCAGCGCGCCGTCCACCTTCGCGCGGTCGCGCCCCGCCGCACGCGCCTTCTCGAACGCCGCCACGATCCTCTTGGCCTTTGCAAGCTCCGCCGCGGAGGGCGTGAACACCGCATTGATCGCCTTCGCGTGCGCGGGATCCACCAGGCTCTTCATGCGGTAGCCGAGCTGTTTCGCGTAGCGCGCGTCCGCCACCGCCCCCTTTACGTCCCTGAACGTATAGGGACAGTCGATCGCCTCTACGCCGGCGGCCCGGCACTCGACGAGAAAGCGCGATCGCACATAGGCCAGTTCCTCGCCGCCGCGGGTACGCACCGTGCCGA
>JAFARH010000078.1 GCA_019245555.1 Betaproteobacteria bacterium | reverse complement strand
CGTCTGATAGCGCTCCGCCGCTGGCCGAGCGGCGTCCTTCAGTACCGGATTGCATGACAGCGCGCCGCCGATGAGGAAATCGACGGAGAGGTCCTGTCCCGCCTCTTGGCGTTTCTTCAGGTCACGCTGCCATGTGAGGAACGGATCGGTCCAGCCGCGCACGGTGTATTCGTAGCGACCGAGCTCCTCGACGCGGAAGGACCCAGTCCAATGATCGTTGCCGAGGAACTCCATCGGCGCGATCTGCCAATCGCCGGCACCGTGCTTCCGGTACATCAGCTCGGCAACGACGGCGTCGTGTCCGTCGGTGAAGACGTCAGCCTCCACGAGCACGTCATCGCCCACGGCGCGTTTCGCGGGATAGCGCCCGCAATCGACTTGGGGACTGACGGCCTCGATGACGACGCGCTGAGGAGGGGTTTCGCTATTCAGGCTTGAAGAAAAGAACCGATAACGGAGGGACGGTGATCGACAGCGAATGGCTGTATTCGTTGTAGGGCATCGGCGTCGCTTCGCAGCCGCCGTAGTTGCCCAGGCCGCTCCCACCGTAAAGCGGAGCATCGGAGTTGAGGAGCTCTTTCCAGTAGCCGCCGCGCGGCACGCCGAGGCGATAGTTCTCGCGCGGCACCGGCGTGAAGTTGCAGACGACGAGGATCGGCGGCGCGCTTTCGTTGCCCTGGCGCAGGAACGAGACGACGCTCTGCTCCCAGTCGCCGCGCTGCACCCAGCGGAAGCCGTCGGTCGAGAAATCCTTCTGGTGCAGCGCCGGCTGCTCGCGCATGACGCGATTCAGATCGGCCACCCACTGCTGCACGCCCTCGTGGCGCTTGTCCATGCCGAGGACGTGCCACTCGAGACTGGTGTCGTGCGCCCATTCGCGCCGCTGGCCAAACTCGCCGCCCATGAAGAGGAGCTTCTTGCCGGGGTGCGACCACATGTAGCCGAAGAGCGCGCGGAGATTCGCGAACTGCTGCCACGCATCGCCCGGCATGCGGCCGATGAGCGAGCCTTTGCCGTGCACCACCTCGTCATGCGAAAGCGGCAGCACGAAGTTTTCGTGGAACGCGTACCAGAGCGAGAACGTGAGCTCGTCATGACGGTACTTGCGATGCACCGGATCGTTCTTCATGTAACGCAGCGTGTCGTGCATCCAGCCCATGTTCCACTTCATGCCGAAGCCGAGGCCGCCGAGATAGGTCGGCCGCGAGACTTGCGGCCAGGCGGTGGATTCCTCGGCGATCGTCTGCGTGTCGGGAAAATCGCGGAAAAGGGTCTGGTTGAGGAACTGGAGGAAGGAAATCGCTTCAAGGTTCTCGCGCCCGCCGAACTGATTCGGGATCCATTCGCCGTGCTTGCGGCCATAGTCGAGATAGAGCATCGAGGCTACGGCGTCCACGCGCAGACCGTCGGCGTGGTACTTGTCGAGCCAGAAGCGCGCGCTCGAAGCGAGGAACGAACGAACTTCGTTGCGACCGTAGTTGAAGATCGCGCTCGCCCAGTCGGGATGGTGGCCTTGCCGCGGATCGGCGTGCTCGTAGAGATGCGAGCCGTCGAAGAAGCCGAGGCCGTGCTGATCCCACGGGAAATGCGAAGGCACCCAGTCGAGGATCACGCCGACGCCCGCCTGGTGCAGCGTGTCGACGAAGCTCATGAAGTCCTGCGGCGTGCCGTAGCGGTTCGAAGGCGCAAAGTAGCCGGTGGTCTGGTAGCCCCACGAGCCGTAGAACGGGTGCTCCATGATCGGCAGGAGCTCGACGTGCGTGAAGCGCATCTTCTGGCAGTACTCCGCCAGCATCGGCGCGACCTCGCGGTAGGAAAGCTGCCGCTCCGGATTCGACGGATCGCGGCGCCACGAGCCGAGATGCACTTCGTAGATCGACCACGGCGCGTCGAGCGCGTTGCGGTACTTCCGGTCCTGCATCCACGCCTGGTCGTGCCATTCGTAAGCGAGGTCCCACACCATCGAGCCGGTCTTCGGCGGCTCCTCGGCGCGAAACGCGTACGGGTCGGCCTTGTCTACCCGATAACCAGCGTTGCGGGAAACGATGTGAAATTTGTACACGCACCCGGGCTTCGCGTTCGGCACGTGGACCTGCCATATGCCGGAGTCCGAGCCCTGCATCGGATTCGTGCGCGGGTCCCAGCCGTTCCAGTCACCGATGACCGAAACCGAGGTCGCGTTCGGCGCCCATACCGCGAAGTGGGTTGCATCACCCAAGAAGTGGGCGCCGAGTTTTTCGTACAGGCGTGCGTGCGTACCCTCGCGGAAGAGGTACTGGTCGTGTCCGGTGAGGACGACGGAGGGACGTTCAGCCAGTGTCGGCATGTCGTTGGATTTATCCCAAATGAGTCAAAGCTCGCTACCTCGGCACGTATAGACTTTTGACCATGCAGACCGACTACGTTCAGCGCTTCATGTTCGAGAACCTGGACATTCGCGGACGCCTCGTCTGCCTGACCGGCGCATGGCAGCGGATGCTGGACGGGCGGGGCTACCCGGAGGACATCGTCTCCCTGCTCGGCCACACCACGGCGCTCAACACCCTGCTGGGGGCAAACCAGAAAGGGGCCGGTCGGGTCACGCTCCAAGTGCAAGGCTCGGGCCCGGTCAAGCTCCTGGTGGCCGACTGCACCGCGGAGCTCCGCATCCGGGGCATGGCGTCCTACGAGAAGGTGGACGTCTCACAAGAGAGCGAGCGGAGCCTGCTCGGCAATGGGCGCCTGTCGGTGACGCTGGAGGACCTGAAGAGCGGCCAGTTCTACCAGTCGCTCGTGCCGCTCGAGGGCGAGACGCTGGAGCAGATCTTCACCCACTACCTCTCGCAGTCGGAGCAGCTGCCGGCTCATCTGCGGCTATTTGCCGACGGCGGAGCGCTCGCCGGCCTGCTTTTGGAGAAGCTGCCGAATGCCGACAGCCGCGACCCGGATGGCTGGAACCGGGTTATCCATTTCGCCAATGCGCTGACGCTGGACGAGACCAAGGACGCGCAACCCTACGACCTCCTGACGAAGGTTTTCCCTGAAGAGCTGATGCGCGTTTTCAGGCTCTACGCAGTCGAATACCATTGCCCCTACGACGAGGACAAGGTCAGGGACATGCTGCGTGGCCTCGGGCGGCAGGAAGTCGAATCCATTCTTGCCGAGCAGGGGGAGGTCGTAATAAGAAACGAGATGTGCAACCACGAGTACCGGTTTGACGCCGCGGCAGTAGCCCGGCTCTTTGCAACTCACTAAGAAGGAGGGAGACATGAAGTACATCCTGGCGCTAGTCGTGGCGCTCGCCCTATCCGCTTGCGGCGACGATCCGAAGCCCAAGCCCGCGGCGAAGCCGGCGCCGCCGCCGGTCGCAGAGGCGCCGAAGCCCGCGCCGAAGCCCGAGCCGCCGAAGCCCGATCCGAACAAGGAGCTCGCCGCGCTGGTGAAGCGCACGCTCGAGATGCCGGAGAACAAGCTCCCCTCCGGCGCGATCGACGTCACCGCCGCCGACGGCCGCGTCAGCCTCTGGGGCACGGTCGCGAGCAACGG
>JAFARH010000064.1 GCA_019245555.1 Betaproteobacteria bacterium | reverse complement strand
TCGCAAGGACTACTTCAGCGCGACGCCGCAGAAGTTCTATCCCACGGTGTTTCGCGATCGCAGCGGCAAGACCAACGAGCGCGGCCACCACTCGCACTCGCTCGTCAACTTCGTGCCCAACATCTGGAAGTGGCCGCTGCATCCCGCCGGCCAGGGCGTCGAGGACGATGACAATCACCTCGCGCTCGCGCGCAACACCATGGCCTGCCACGTCGAGCAATTCCCGACCGGCACCTATGAGCGTGCGCACCGCCACGGCCCGGGCTCGACGATCATTCTTCTCGACGGTACCGGCTTCAGCATGATGTGGCCGAACGAGCACGGCACGACCCCGTTCAAGAACGGAAGAGAGAGCGCGGTGCGGTTGACGGAATGGAAGGAAGGCACGCTCGTCATTCCGCCGCTGCAGTGGTTCCACCAGCACTTCAACAACGGCAAGGTCCCGGCGCGTTTCGTGAAGCTCGGCGGCTGGAACAACGACCTCTATCCCTTCACCACGACGCTCGTATCGGACCCGGGCCGCATCGACATCGACTACCCGGACGAGGATCCGCACATCCGGCAGATCTTCAAGGATCGCCTCGCCGCGAGCGGCGGTCAGTTCAAGATGCCGGCGAGCGCATTCAAGCGCGGCTGAAGGGCAAGGCCTGCATCGTCACCGGCGCGAGCCAGGGCACAAAATCCTAAAAAGTTCCGTTTTCGCTTTCGCGATGGTTCACGCCGCTGTTGCTTTCGCTCAAAACAAATACGGAGACTGGCTCATCGGTCGGATTGACGGGAACCAGGGGTTCTTCGCCATTACTGCGAACGATAGTGGCGGACTGTTCGGTCAGTATTGCGTATTGGCAGCATCTTCGTGCGTATACGTCGTTGCTTTTTTGACTGGCTGCGAATCAGGTAGCCGTTATCCCGTGCTAGCTAACACGGACGCGGGTTCCACCCAACTCGAAGTTAAATGTGATGGTCAACTCACCGCTCCCGGCGTTGCGGGTTTGTATCGCTACGTCTTCATTGACTTCGACGTGATTGACAAGGTAGTGAAGGGTGCCACTCGCGTCGGATTTGCGTTCCCTCTGCACGGTGACCAATTCAAGGTGATCCGTTTTTCGCTCAAAGGTGCGAACGAAGCTGTAGCGGACATGCGCGCCCTGACTGAGCGCAATCTGCCAGGCTCCCCATCCCGCCGGACTAGGCCGGATACGACGCGCGATTAAAGAGCGCGCTATTTCTCCGTGGACATCTGCCGCAGCTTGAAGCGCTGCACCTTGCCGGTCGCCGTGCGCGGCAGTGCGTCCATGAAATGGATGCGCTGCGGACGCTTGAAGCGCGGCAGGTTCTTGGCGGCGTGCTCCCTGATGTCGTTGGCGAGCTTGTCGCCCGCCTGATTGCCCGGCCTTAGCGCGACGTAGGCCGCGGCGATGGTCGCGCCCTTGTCGTCCGCCTCAGCAACGACAGCGGCCTCCAGCACCGCCGGGTGCGTGATGACCGCCTCTTCCACTTCGCCCGGCGATACCCACATGCCGGAGCACTTGAAGAGATCGTCGCTGCGCCCCTCGAACCAGTAAAACCCTTCCTCGTCGCGGCGATAGATGTCGCCCGTCGTGACCCAGCCATCCTGGATGAGCTCCTTGGTTTTCTCCGGCTTGTTCAGGTAGTAGGGAATGGCGCTCCGCCCCTTCACCTGCAGGCGACCGCGCCCTGCGCCTTCGACGATCTTGCCGTTCTCGTCGACCAGCTTGACCTGGTAGCCCTCGAGGGGGATGCCGGAGCTGCCGGGCTTGTTGCGGCCGCGGAAGTTATGAATGAACGCGTGCAGCAGCTCCGTGGTGCCGATAGTCTCGATGATCTCCACGCCGCTCACTTCCTTCCAGTCGTTCCATGTCGCTACCGGGAGCACCTCGCCCGCTGACACGCAGAACTTGATCGAGCTCGTTTCCAGCTTGTTCCCCGCACGCGCGTACTCCACCAGCGCCCTGAACACCGCGGGCACGGCAAAGAAGACGGTCGGTTTGTAGTTCTTGAAGATGTCCGCGATCACTTGCGGCGTCGGTCGGTCGCTCAGGATCACCGAGCAGCCTGTGCCGAGCGCGAAGGAGAAGCTGTTGCCCAGGCCGTAGGCAAAGAAAAGCCGGGATGACGAATACAAGCGATCATCAGGACCCAGCTCATACACCTTGCGCGCCACGCGCTCGATGGTCTCGGGCAGATGGTCGTGCAGATGGACCGCGCCCTTCGGCGAGCCGGTGCTTCCCGAGGTGTAGAGAATCAAGCATGGCGTGTCACGATCGAACTTGCCGAGAGGCGCTGGCGGCGCCTTGTCCAGCAACTGGTTGAACTCGTCCGGCGCTACGACGATGTTGGAAGCCTTCGCGGCCTTCACGTTCTCCAGGTGCTCAGGCGTGACGATCACCAGCTTCGCGCCGCTGTCCTCGAGCATGTACTGGATCTCGGCGGGCTTCAGCATAGTGCTGCACGGAACGACGATCGCACCGAGCCCCATCACGGCGAGCATCGCGATCATCATCTCCGGGCAATCGCTCATCACGAGCGCGACGCGATCGCCGTGCTTCACGCCTTGCGCCGCGAGCGCGCCGCGCGCACGGGCGCTGCGTTCCTCGAGCTCGGCGAACGTGACCTTCTTGTCCTTGAAATGGACGGCGACGTTGCGGGGATTTTGCCGCGCGTTGTCGGCGAGGTAATCGATAATGCTGCGCTTGGCTTCCATGGAGTGGTCAGCGATGTCCGATTTCCGCGAACAGTACGAGAAGGCGCAGCAGCTTGGCAAGCTCGCCTTCATCGAGCGCCCCTTGTTCGGCTCGCCTGCTGCGCCCGCACAAGCCGAGACCAACGCAAGCCAGATCTGGGGCCACATCAACGCCGGCTATCTCATCGCCTACGAGTACACGAGGTGGTGGAAGGAGTCGGCTGCGCTGCGCCAGGCGGCGGTGATCGGCGACTGGAGCTGGCTCAACAAGACCCGCGTGCGCGGCAAGGATGCACTCAAGTTCATGGACTACACCACGGTCAAGGGCCTGTCGATGCAGGAAGTGGGACAGATCGTCTACACGCCGATGGTGAACGAGGCCGGCAAGGTCGCGATCGAGGGCCTGACGCTCAAGCTCGCCGACGACGAATTCATCTTCACGCAGTCGGCGGGCCTCAAGTGGCTCGAGTTCCTGCGCGACAAGAGCGGCACCAAGGTCGAGCTCGACGACGTCACGCCGGACTACACGTGCTATGCGCTGCAGGGCCCGAAATCGACCGACGTGCTCGAGGCGCTGACCGGCGAGAAGTGGCGCGATCTACGCTTTTCGCGCTTCCGCAAGACGCACCTGCTCGATACCGAGCTGATCGTCGCGCGGCAAGGCGTCACCGGCGAAGTCGGCTACGAATTCATGATGCGCACCGAGAGTGGACGGGCGCACGAGCTCTGGCGCAAGATCCGCGAGGTCGGGAAAGCCTTCGGCCTGCGCGAGCTCGGCTGCAAGGCGGAGATGATCGGCCACACCGAGACCGGGATCGCTACGGTGATCCGCGATTTCCTGCCGGCGCGCGGCTCGCCGGATCAGCTCAAGCGCATGATGAGCCACTGGATGGCAGCCGATGAGCTCGCGTCGATCGAATGGGTGATTGCCGAGCAGCTTTGCTCTCCGGCGGAGCTTGGTTGGGCGCATACGATCAACCTCGGCAAGAAGGCATTCCACGGCCGCGACGCGCTCGCGCGCGAGGCGGACGCCGGTGGACCGCGACGCAGGCTGATGGGGCTTGTCTGGTCGAACGAGGACATGGCACAGCTTTACGCATCGCAATTCCGCGACTCGCCCGGGGCTCCGCCGCCCGATCTGCCCACCGGGCAATTCCGCGTGTTCTTCCTCAAGGTGATGGCCGACCGCAAGGAAATCGGCTGGGCATCGGGCTACGCCTATAGCCCGACGCTGCGGCGGATGATCTCGCTCGCGCGGCTGGATCGCCGCATCGAGCCGGACACCGAAGTCGAGGTTGTGTGGGGCGGTTTCTCCGATGAGCCGACTTCGCGCATTCGCGCCAAGGTCGTGCAGCTGCCGTTCATTCGCCAGGAGCGTACGAAGGCGCTGGCATAGGTGCACTATGGTGCTGTTCCGAAAGCCCCATAGGAACTGCTAGACTCCTCTGAAGGAGGAGGAGATAACCAATGCGTACATCTTTTCGTTCGCTGATCGCGGGCGCCGTCGTCGTGGCATTCGCCTCATTTGCGTTTATGCCGGGTCCCGCGGCTGCGCAACAGAAAGTCAAAATCGGATTCATCAGCACGTTCTCCGGCCCGCAAGGCGTGATGGGCACGTACATGAAGGAGTCCGTCGAGCTCGCTATCGAGCATCTGGGCGGCAAGGTCGGCGGACTGCCCGTCGAGATGTTCTACGGCGACGACCAGTTCAAGCCCGACGTCGGCGTGCAAGTCGCCGAGGAAATGCTGAAGAAGGACAACGTCGACTTCGTCTCCGGGATCATCTGGTCGAACGTGATGATGGCGGTCGTACCGGTTGTCACCGGCGCGAACAAGATCATGATCGGCACCAACGCTGGCGCAAGCCCGCTCGCGGGCAGCCAGTGCAACAAGCTTTACTTCACGACCTCGTGGAACAACGACCAGACGCCCGAGGCGCTCGGCAAATACCTGCAGGACCAGGGCATCAACGATCTCTATGTGATGGCGCCGAATTACCAGGCCGGCAAGGACATGGTCGCGGGCCTCAAGCGCTACTACAAGGGCCGCATCGCGGAAGAGGTCTACACCAAGATGGGCCAGCAGGATTACCAGGCCGAGATCAGCCAGCTGCGCTCGAAGAATCCGAAGGCCGTATTCGCCTTCTATCCGGGCGGCATGGGCATCCAGTTCTTGAAGCAATACGACCAGGCCGGTCTGCGCGACCAGATTCCGCTCTACACCGTGTACACGGTCGACGAGATCTCGATCCCGGCGGTGAAGGACGCCGCAGTGGGCGTGTACGAGGCGCGCTACTGGAGTCCTGACCTGAAGAACCCGCAGAACCAGCGCTTCGTCGCCGACTACAAGAAGAAGTACGGCAAGCTGCCGGTGTTCTACGGCGCGCAGAGCTATGACGGCATCATGCTGATCGACTCCGCGGTCAGGGCCGTGAAGGGCAACCTGAAGGATGTAAACGGCATGGTGAAGGCGATGGAGAAGGCCGACTTCCCTTCCCTGCGCGGCCACTTCACCTACAACGTGAACCACCACCCGATCCAGAACTTCTACCTGCTCAAGTCGGTGAAGGTGCCGAACGGCGACATCGAGATGCACATCCAGAAGACGATCTTCGAGAACTACAAGGACTCGTACTACCAAGAATGCAAGATGCAGTGATCGGGAATAAATGGGGACAGACCCCATTTATTATTTGACGCAGGGTTCAGTGGAAAAATAAATGGGGTCTGTCCCCATTTATTCTGAAAGGGCGCGGTTGCGCCCTTTTTTATGACCTTCGCACTCGTCTTCGAGCAGCTGCTGAACGGCCTGCAGTACGGCGTCATGCTTTTCCTCATGGCGGCCGGGCTCACGCTCGTGCTCGGCATCATGAACTTCGTGAATCTCGCGCACGGCTCGTTCTACATGGTCGGCGCATACCTGACCGTGGCTGCGACGCGCTGGAGCGGTTCTTATCTCATCGGCGTTGCCGCCGGCCTTGCCGGTACTCTACTCGTCGGCATCCTGGCCGAAGTGATCGCCTTGAGGAAACTCTACGAGCGCGACCATCTCGACCAGGTGCTCGCTACCTTCGGCCTGATCCTCTTCTTCAACG
>JAFARH010000010.1 GCA_019245555.1 Betaproteobacteria bacterium | reverse complement strand
ATATGCGCGTGCTTTCGATAGTGTGTTCCATTGCTGTCGCAGCTTGTGCAGGCGCGCCGAGGCATGACGGCAACGACGGCGTCAAGGCCGAGGGCGACGAATATCTCAAGGACTGGTTCATCACCGGGCCAATACTTCCCGCACCCGAGGCAATAGCGGGATTCGGAGTGTTGGAGGGCGTGGCGCTAGGCGCTAGCTCAGAGGACGGCGGTTCCCTGTATTCGATCCAGGTCGTGGACATCTTTCGCCGGAGCTGGCGGTACTACGACGCTGCCTACGACATCGACGGAGAACGATTCAAGGCAGAGAACATTGGCTGGGATATGTCGTGCACAGGGCCTTGCCAGTTTTCCGAGCATCTCTCGATTCCGATAACCCGGAGCTATCTGACGCGACACTTGTCGACGGGCATCAATATGAAAGTCGTCGGTCGCGGCGGCGAGGCAAGATTGTCGATCCCTGCCGATTACATCGCGCGACTTCTTGACGCAGCAAAGCCTCTGACCACGGGCAGCGGTCTGGCGCTTAGCACGGTTCACTGATGACCGGGCTCGACCACGCTGAAGAAGTCGCGCTCTGCGAGCCCCTGCTCCGCAGCGCGACGAAATAACTGCTGCATCGCCGCCGCGAGGGGCAAGTCGATTCCCTCGGCCTTCGCGGCAGCGACCATTAGGTCCACGTCCTTCAGCACGAGCGACGTCGTGGCGGTCGGCGTGTAGTCGTGCTTTTTCACCGGATCGAGCTTGTATTTGACCACCGGTGATGCAACGACGCTCTCGTTGATCAGCTCGAGCATCTTCTCCCAGCCGATGCCACCTTTCGTGCCGAGCGCGAGCGCCTCTTTCATCATCCCGGCAGTGACCGCCACCATCAGGTTGACCGCGAGCTTGGCGTAGCGCGCCTCTTCTCCCTCGCCCACCCAGAACTGCGCGCGCGTGTAGGTCTTGAACGCATCGCTGGCCGAATCAAATGCCGCGCGGGGTCCGGAGACGAAGGTCGTGAGTTGTCCGCTTTCGGCATGGCCGACGCTGCCGGAGATCGGCGCGCGCAAGTACTGTGTTTTCATTGCCGCGGCGACTTTCGCCGAAGCCTGTGGGCCGACGGTCGATGTATCGATGACGATCGCGTTCGTGCGAAGGCCTGAAAGAACGTCGACGAACACCTTCTCATTCGGCATCGACGTGAAAACGAGCTGCGCGCCTTCCAACGCACTCGCCGCCGAGGCGGCGGTCGAGATGCCGCGCCGGGAAGCCATCTTCATCCGTTCGGGATTGACGTCGAAGCCGCTCACCTTCCAGCCGGCGGCGGCGAGCCGCGACGCCATCGGCAGGCCGATGAGGCCGAGACCGAGCCAGGCAATCTGCTTCACAGCGCTTTGAGCCGAGGCAGCACGCCGCGGGCAAATCGCTCCATGCTGGCGCGCGTGAGGTCGGCCGGCAATGTGCCGAACTGGCAGGACACCAGCAGGTTGCCAAAGCGCATCTCGCGCCAGTGGCTCTCGAAGGCCTTCGCGACGGTGTCGGCGCTGCCGCAGACGAAAAGGCCGAGCTCGAGCGCCTGCTCGAGGGTGACATCGCCGAACATTTGCGCCTTCGCCTTCATCACGTTCTTCAGCGACTCGCGCGAGGTGTAGCCCGGCGGCAGTAGCATCTCGAGCGGCATGCGCACGAACACGTTGCGGAACGCCTCGAAGTGCGGCTTCGCCTCGCGCCGCGCCGATTCGTCGGTCTCGCCGACATAAACCGGCAGCGACCAGCCGAGCTGGCGGTCTTCGCATTGATAGCCGTAGCCGGCGCAGGTGTCGCGATACGACTTGAGATAGCGCGCGACCACCTTCACCGGGCTGAACGTCTGCAAATAGGTATAGCGCCGCTTTGGATCCGCCGCCCAGTCGATCGTTTCCTTCGAGCCCTGCGATGGGATCCAGATCGGCGGATGCGGTTTCTGGTACGGCCGCGGCCAGGTGTTCACGTACTGCACGTTGTAATGATGGCCGTGGAATGCGAACGGACCGGGCTCGGTCCATGCGCGGATGATGAGGTCGTGCGCCTCGTGGAAGCGATCGTGCGAGAACGTCGGATTCACGCCGAACGTGTGGTACTCGGCGCCGATGCCGCGCACGAAGCCGGTGATGAGCCGGCCGCCGCTGATGACGTCGATCATCGCGTGCTCTTCCGCCACCATCAGCGGATGCGAGCGCAGCGGCAGCGCGCTGCCGAGGATCGCGATCTTCGCTTTCTTCGTGCGTCGCGCGAGCGCCGACGCAGTAACGATCGGCGACGGCATCAGGCCGTACGCAGTCTGGTGATGCTCGTTCACCGCCACCGCGTCGAAGCCGAGCTCTTCGCCGTACTCGAGCTCGTCCAGATACCGGTTGTAGAGCTTGTGCCCCACCTCCGGATCGAAATTGCGGTTCGGCAGGGTCACCCATACGGTGCCGTTCTTGCGCCCGGCGGCGAGATCAAGGTCCGCGTACGGCATCAAATGGAAGAGGACTATTTGCACGCGAATCTCACGACGAGCTCGCTACATTCCCTCGCCTTCTCCTGGACGACGAGATGCCCGCAGCGTTCGTAAATGGTGAGCTCCGCCTTGGGCAGCAGCCGCTTCAGCTCGTGCGCCATCGCGACGGGCAGGATCTGGTCCTCTTTGCCCCACACGATGGCGACCGGCACATCGATGCGATGCAGCCATTTCGGCAGCATCGGATCGTGCAATCGCGGCTCCCAGGCGAGTCGCGCGGTGGTGTGACGATTCTTGAGCTGGAGGTCGATCATTTCCGGCGTCATCGGCACGGCCAAGCGCTCTTCCGCGATCTTCTGGTCGTAGAAAAGCTTGCGCGTCATGTCTTCCGGCGAAAGCAGGAAGATGTCCGCGGGCGCAGCGCCCTCGGCACGCACGCCGGCGGGGCTCACCAGCACGAGCGCGGCGATGCGCGATGTGTTGCGCACCGCCATTTCCAGCGCCATCCAGCCGCCCATGGACGTGCCGACGATCACCGCCTTTTCCAGCTTGAGCGCAGCGAGGAAATCCAGATAGAAGTACGCGACGTCATGGATGTTCTCGAGCCACTCCGGCTCGTCGCTCTGGCCGTAGCCGGGGTGATCGGGCACGAGGACATCGAAGCGCTCGGCGAGCTGCTCCATGAACGGCAGGATCTGCGGCGCGCCGCCCGCGCCGTGCAGGAATACAAGGGGCTGACCCTTACCGGCACGCCGGTAATGCGTGCGGCAGCCGTCGATCTCGATGAAGTGGTCAGTGAACGGCATGCCGCATCACATCCTAGAGTTTCTTCCCGGCGACGCCGGACTCGATGATGACGTTGGGAATCTCGAGGAAGTTCATCGGCGCCATGACGTGCGCCCCGGCCACGCCGGGAATCTCGACCAAGTCGCGCAGCACCTCGATGCAAATCCTGCGGCCCTCGGCCTTGGGGTCGCGCGCTCGCTCCAATCGATCGATGTGCGCATCCGGAATAATCGTGCCAAAGAGCTTCTCTTTCATCCACCGCGCCGATTTCGCCGATGGAATCGGCGCGACGCCGATCAGGACCGGCACTGCGATGCCCGCCTCGCGCACACGCGCCATGTAGCGCCTCACGATTTCGGTATCCATGCAGAACTGCGTCTGCACGAAATCGGCGCCGGCGACCACCTTCGCCTGCAGACCCGTGGGCTCCCAGCCCGGCTTCGGATCGACCGGTATTTCCGCTGCGCCCAGGACGAGCCGGATCGGCGGGCCGTCGATCTTCGTCCCCGTCGGCAGCGTGTTCTCGCTGCGCATGCGGTTGAACATGGTGAGCAGATCGCGGCTGTTGAGGTCGTAGACCGGCTTGGCATCGGGCTGATCGCCTGCCTTTGGATCATCGCCGCCCAAGACCAGGACGTTGCGCACGCCGAGCGCGACCGCGCCGAGCAGATCGCCCTGCAGCGCGAGCCGGTTCCGGTCGCGGCAGGTCATCTGGAAAATAGGCTCGATGCCGCTTTGCACGAGGAAATGCGCGGTGGCGAGGCTCGAGAGATGGACCTTGGCGCCCGCGCCGTCGGTGACATTGACCGCGGTGGCGAGCCCCTTCAGAGGCATCGCGCGCCGCAGGAATTCCGCGGGGTCGGTGGAAACCGGCGGGGTGATCTCCGCCGTGATGACGAACTGGCCGCTACGCAGCCTCGCTTGCAGTTCGCTGGCGGCGCGGCGTTCTTGAGCCATGGGCCGGCGATGGTAGCACTGGGATTTATCCCAACACGTCCTCGCCGGCCCGGTGTTTCAGTATGTCTTGTACTGCAGGTACTTCCCGCTCATGACGATCTTCACGCGGTCGCCCTTCTCGTTCGGCAGGCGCGTCAGGTCCATGTCGAAGTCGATCGCACTCATGATGCCGTCGCCGAACTCCTCGTGGATCAGCGCCTTGAACGTCGTGCC
>JAFARH010000426.1 GCA_019245555.1 Betaproteobacteria bacterium | reverse complement strand
GAGCTCTGCGAGAGGTAGCCGAGGAACACGAGCCCGAGCACGAGGAGCGCCGTGTACTCCGGCGGTCCGAAGCGCAGCGCCACCGCGGCGAGCGGCGGCGCGAGCAGCGTGAGGAGCACGACGCCGAGGGTTCCGGCCACGAATGAGCCGACCGCGGCGATCGCGAGCGCCGCCCCCGCCCTTCCCTTCTGCGCCATGGCGTAGCCGTCGATGCAGGTCATCACCGAGGCGGCCTCGCCGGGGATGCGCATGAGGATGGAGGTCGTCGAGCCTCCGTACTGCGAGCCGTAGTAGATGCCGGCGAGCATCACGATCGCCTTCGTCGCGTCGAGGCCGAAGGTCGCGGGAAGGAGGATCGAGATGCCGGCGAGCGGCCCGATCCCCGGCAGCATGCCGACCAGCGTGCCGACCAGGCAGCCGAGGAACGCGTAGGCGAGCACGCCGGGCTGGAACGCGACCGAGAACCCGAGCGCGAGGTTGCCCAGGACGTCCACTAGATGGCTTCTCTTTTCGGTTTCAGGGGTTCGGAGGGGCTCGACACGAGCTCGGCCGCGAAGCCGCTCAGCGCGTCCATGAGCGTATCGCGCACGAGACTGTACAGCACGCGCTGGCCGTGGCGCCGGCTCGCCACCAGGCCGGCGTTCTCGAGCACCGACAGGTGCCGCGACATTGCCGGCGCGCTCAGGCCGAAGCGCTCCGCGAGCTCGCTGGTCGTGCAGGCCTCGCGCGAGAGCGCGGCCAGGACGGCGCGGCGCGGGGCCGAGGCGAGCGCGGCGAAGATCCGGTCCGGTTCCACGCCGGAATGTTAGCAGCTTCGTTAATCGTTCAATTCTCAAGAGCGAAATGCCGTGTTTTAATGCGACCGACCTCTAGGGAGATTTCCATGGCGAAAGGCAAGAAGGCGCCGCGCGGCCCGCTCTCGATGGCCGACCGCGACGGCTGGATCTGGATGGACGGCAAGCTCGTGCCGTGGCGCTCGGCCACCACGCACGTCCTTACCCACTCGCTGCACTACGGCCTCGCGGTCTTCGAAGGCGTGCGCGCGTACAAGACGCAGATCGGCACGGCCATCTACCGCCTCAAGGAGCACACCGATCGCCTCTTCAACTCGGCGCACATCTACATGATGAAGATCCCGTACACGCGCGAGCAGCTCATGGAAGCGCAGTGCGAGGTCGTGCGCGCGAACCAGCACGAGGCCTGCTACCTCCGCCCCATAGCGTTTTACGGCTCGGAGAAGATGGGCGTCTCGCCGATCGGCGCGAAAGTGCACGTCGCGATCGCGGCCTGGCCGTGGGGCGCGTACCTCGGGCCGGACGCGCTCGAGAAGGGCATTCGCGTCAAGACCTCTTCGTACGCCCGTCACCACATCAACGTGACTATGGCGCGCGCGAAGATGTCCGGCACCTACCCCAACTCGGTCCTCGCCACGCTCGAAGCGACGCAGCACGGCTACGACGAGGGCCTGCTTCTCGACGTCGATGGGTTTGTCGCGGAAGGAGCAGGTGAAAATATCTTTGTTGTTAAAGATGGAATCATTTGGGAGCCGGAGCTGACGTCCGCGCTCACCGGCATCACGCGCTCTTCCATCATCGACCTCGCGAAGGGTCTCGGCTACGAGGTGCACGCGAAGCGCCTGACGCGCGACGACATCTACATCGCCGACGAGTGCTTCTTCACCGGCACGGCGGCGGAAGTGACGCCGATCCGCGAGCTCGACGGGCGTATGATCGGCGCTGGCAAGGCCGGCCCGATCACCAAGGCGCTGCAGAAGGCGTTCTTCGACGTGGTCACCGGCAAGGACAAGAAACGGCGCTCATGGCTGACACCAGTCAACAAAAAGAAGTCGCGGTAACGGAAAAAGACCTGCCGCTCCACTGCCCGATGCCGGGCGCGCCGCTCTGGGCGCGGCATCCGCGCGTCTTCCTCGACGTGGCGAAAGAGCACCAGAGCCGCTGCCCGTACTGCGGAACGGTGTACGTGTACAAAGGCGCGCCCCAGAAAGGGCATTAGCCCTATTCCGAAGATCCTGGTCGTTGCGCCGAACTGGATCGGCGACGCGCTGATGGCGCAGCCGCTCCTCGCGCGGCTGCACGAGAAAATCGCCGGGCTGCGGATCGACGTCGCGGCGCCGGAGTGGGTCGCGCCGGTCGCGCGGCGCAT
>JAFARH010000333.1 GCA_019245555.1 Betaproteobacteria bacterium | reverse complement strand
ATCGCCGGCACGCCGAACATCGAGCTCCTCACCCGCACCGAGATCACTCATATCCATGGCTCGCGCGCGACGGGCATCGAAAGCGTCGCGTGGACCAGCCGGGCGACGGGACGCGAGGAAAATCGCCCGATCCGCCACGTGTTCCTTTTCCTCGGCGCCGAGCCGAGTACCGACTGGCTAAAGGACTGCGATGTCGACGTCGACGACAAGGGTTTCGTCGTCACAGGAAGCGACGCTGCGCTGCCGCTGCAGACGAGCGTGCCGGGTGTGTTCGCGATCGGCGACGTGCGCGCGGGCTCAGTGAAGCGCGTTGGCGGCGCGATCGGCGAAGGTGCCGCGGTGGTCGCGCAGGTGCATGCCTACCTTGCCAAGGCTGCCACCAGGCACTAGCGGCTGCCGAACGGAATCACGCCGCCGGCCAAGTCGGCCAGCATGAACCAGAGCTTCGAGAAACCCGCCTCGGGATGGTGGATGACCGCGCATTGGGCGAGCCAGTCAGCGGCCGCCTGCGCCTGCGTTGCGGGAAATGTTGCATGGTGCTGGCCCAGGTGCACTTCGATCAGGCCGTGCACCGAGCGTGCCTCGGCGTCCAGGCCATCGGCCTGCAGCATTGCTACGGTAACGAACAGTTGTCGTCGCACGCTCCGGACCTCGCAAGATAGAGGCCGAAGCGGAACTCCCGTTCTTCAGCCCTTATTGAAGACAGACCGGTCTACGTCGTCGAGGTTCCATACTTGCAGTTCGTCGCAGTACGGGCACTCGAGGGTGCGCTCGGTATAGGTCAGGTTCTTGAAGGTGTCGAGATCGACGTCCAGCTCGGTCGAGATGGACTTCTTGCACTTCTTGCAATGCACGTGCAACAGCGGCATCGCGCCCCCTTTTCTTCTCGGGCGCGATGCTAACGGCGGGCCCGGGCGCGCGCCAGTCAGAAAGCTTAAAAGCCAGGCGCTACTCGGCGGTGAGGCCTGCGAGATAGTCGACCAGCACGTCGATGTCGTTGTCGCTTAGCGCTTGAGCGGCGGAGGTCATGTTTCCGTCCATGTCCGCGCGCGTATTCGCCTTGAATCCCTTTAGTTGCGTGCGTAGATAGTCAGGCTGCTGGCCGGCAAGGCGCGGGATGTGCTGCTGGCCGAGTAGCGACGGACCGTGGCATTGCGTGCATTGGTATTTCTTGGCTAGCTCTGCGCCCAGCTTCGCGTTGTCGGCCGAGGTGCGATGGCTGGGCGGCGTCGCTTTCAGGGTCGCGAAATAGGCGGCAAGGTCGTTCATGTCCGCGTTCGAAAGATTCGCAGCGATGGGCGACATTTGCGGGTCCTTTCGATTTCCCTGGCGAAACTGGAAGAGCTGTGTTGCGATCAGTTGTCGGGGCTGACCGGCGAGCGACGGTATGGTCTTGTTGGTCGAGTTGCCGTCCCCGCCGTGGCAGCCGATGCACACCTTAGCCTTCTCCTTTCCAGCTTCCACATCGGCAGCATGGCCGATGCCAGAAATGAAAAGCGCCGCGGTGAGCGCCGCGGCGCCATGTGCAAGACGCCTCACTTACCGTAGCTGACGCGGTAAATGATCCCGTTCTGGTCGTCGGAGACGAGGAGCGCACCGTCGCGCATCACCATGACGTCGTTCGGGCGGCCCCACATCGGCGGATCGGCCTTGGCGTCGAGCAGGAAGCCGGTGAGGAACGGCTCGTACTTCAACACCTTGCCTTGCGGGTCGAGCACGACACGCATCACGTTATAGCCCTGCTTCTCCGTGCGATTCCAGGAGCCGCGCATCGCAATGAAGATGTTGTTCTGGTACTCGGCCGGGAACATCTTGCCGGTGTAGAAGCGCATGCCGATCGGCGCGATGTGCGCGCCGAGCTTGAGCGTCGGCTTGTCGAATTCGGCGCAGGAGCGATGCTTGCCGAAGTCCGGATCCGGCATGTCGCCCTGATGGCAGAACGGATAGCCGAAATTCATCCCTTTGTGCGAGACGCGATTCAGCGTGTCGTTTGGCGAATCGTCGCCCATCCAGTCGCGACCGTGGTTGGTGAACCACAGCTCCTTTGTTTTCGGATGGAAGTCAAAGCCGACGGAGTTGCGCACGCCCTGCGCGACAGTTTCGATCACGCCGGTCTTGGGGTCGACGCGTGAAATGGTCGCCTGGAAGTAGCCAGGCATCACGATGTTGCCGGGCGCGCCGACGTTGTAATAGAGCTTGCCGTCGGGCCCCATGGCGAGGAATTTCCAGAAGTGGCCGGGCTGCTTGTCCGGGTCGAGGCCGTCGACGATCACCTTGGCCTCAGGCGCGTTGTCGAGACGGCTCTCGATGTCGTCATAGCGCGTGATGCGGTCGCGCTCCGCTATGTAGAGCGTCCCCTTGTTGAACACGATGCCGTTCGGCGCGTTGAGCCCCTTGAGAAGGACCGTGGCCACCCGCTTGCCATCGCGCTCCGTGACCGCATAGACCTCGCTCAGCTGGCGGGTGCCGACGAATACCGTGCCTTTGTCGCCGAGCGCCATCGAGCGCGCTCCCGGCATGCCCTCGGCCCAAACCTGCACCTTGAATCCAGCGGGCACCTTGAGCTTATCGATCGGCAGCTCGCTGGCCGACCGACCAGTCATCTCGATGTTGAAGGGATGCAGCGTTGATTCGGACAGCGCCGAAGGCTTGCCTTGCTGCCATGACGGCGGAGGCGAGGCTGCAGGCTTGTCCTGCGAGAAGGCGGATGCCGCAAAAAACGCCGCAAACGCGGCCGCGATGAAGGCTGGTCTCATGGGTCTCCTCCGCATGGGAGGCCCATTAGAACTGAACTGCCAGCCGGAAGTCATCGCGCAATGCGCGCGGTTGCGGCGGCTTTCGTGTCAGCGAGCCGAAAGCCACGCTGCAACGCAATAACACCTGAAATGACCGATTCGGTATCGCTGCGCGCGACATAGAATCGGCCGTCGCAACTCCCCACGGTCAAAGGAGCGTCGATGGCCCGCTTTACCCTCAATGGAAAACCCACCAGCGTCGAAATCGATCCCGGCACGCCGCTCTTGTGGGTGCTGCGCGAACAGGTTGGACTGACGGGAACCAAATACGGTTGTGGCGTCGCGCAGTGCGGCGCGTGCACCGTGCATGTCAATGGCGAGCCGATCCGCTCGTGCGCGATGCCGGTGTCTGAAGTGGAAGGCAAGCGCGTGGTGACGATCGAAGGCCTCGCGCAGAAGGGACTCAACCGCATCCAGGCGGCGTGGCTTGCGCATGACGTCCCGCAGTGCGGCTACTGCCAGTCCGGAATGATCATGGCGGCGACGGCGCTTCTCGCAAAGAAGCCGAACCCGACCGACGCCGACATCGACTCGGCGATCCAGAACATCTGCCGCTGCGGCACCTTCCAGCAGGTGCGCGAAGCGATCCACAGCGCCGCGAAGGCCAAGGCCTGAGGAGATGACCATGCTCAAGACACGGAAAGTTTCCCGCCGAGAATTCATCGTCAGCTCCGCTGCAGTCGCGGGCGGTCTGGCGCTCAGCTTCAACATCCCGTTCGGTCCGAAGGTGGTGCGCGCCGCCGACGGCTCGCCGGAGGTCAACGCCTGGGTGGTGATTCGCCCGGATGACACCGTCGTCATCCGCATCGCGCGCTCGGAAATGGGCCAGGGCACGCTCACCGGCCTCGCGCAGCTCGTCGCCGAGGAGCTCGAGTGCGACTGGAACAAGGTAACGACGGAATTCCCGTCGCCGGGCGCGAACGCCGCGCGCAATCGCGTCTGGGGCGACTACAGCACCGGCGGCAGCCGCGGCATCCGCACTTCGCACGAGTACGTGCGCAAGGGCGGCGCGGCGGCGCGCATGATGCTGGTGTCAGCGGCGGCGGATCAGTGGAAGGTTCCAGCGACCGAATGCACGGTCGCCAATGGCGTCATCTCGCACAAGTCGGGCAAGAAGACGACCTACGGCAAGGTTGCGGAAGCGGCAGCGAAGCAGACACCGCCGACCGATGTGCCACTCAAGGATCCGAAGGAGTGGAAGATCGCCGGCAAGCCGCTCAAGCGGCTCGACACGAAGGACAAGCTCACCGGCAAGATGATGTACAGCATCGATCTCAAGATGCCGGGGATGCTGAATGCGGCGATTCGCGACTGCCCCGTGTTCGAGGGCAAGGTGGCGAGCTTCGATGCGTCGAAGGCTGCGTCGATGCCCGGCGTCAAGAAAGTCGTGAAGGTCGGTGATTCCGGGGTCGCGGTAGTCGCCGATACCTGGTGGCACGCGAAGCAGGCGGTCGATGCCATCAACATCAACTGGGATGGCGGCGACAACGCCAAGGTGTCGAGCGAGACGATCGCGACGATGCTCAAGGCCGGCCTCGACGCCGACCAGGCGTTTGTCCACAACACCGCGGGCGATGCGAAGGCCGCGCTCGTTGGCGCCGCCAAGAAGATCGAGGCGGAGTACGCCTATCC
>JAFARH010000322.1 GCA_019245555.1 Betaproteobacteria bacterium | reverse complement strand
CCGGAGATCAAGCTGCGCGTGATCTCGCCGGACGTTGGCGGCGGCTTCGGCATGAAGGGCGACATCTATCCCGAGGACGGCCTCGTCCTCTGGGCGTCGAAGAAGCTCGGCCGGCCGGTAAAGTGGGTGGCGACGCGCACCGAATCGATGCTCGGCGACAACCATGGACGCGACCAGCTGATCAGCGCCGAGATGGCGCTCGACGACAACGGCAAGATCCTCGCGGTACGCGCGCAGGCGCTGCATGCCGTCGGCGCCTATGTGACCAATGCGGGCGTGGTGCCTGTGCTCTGCGCCCTACGCAATATTCCGAACGTCTACGTCGTGCCGGCGATGCTGGTCATGAGCAAGGCGACCTTCACGCACACGACGCCGCTTGGACCTTACCGCGGCGCCGGACGGCCGGAGGCTTCGTACCTGATCGAGCGGCTGATGGAAGAGGCGGCGCTCAAGCTCAAGATGGATCCCGTCGAGCTCCGCCGGCGCAATTACATCCAGCCGAGCCAGATGCCTTACGACACGACTGCGAACTGGACTGTGGCGAAGCCCGTGGGCTGGACCTACGACTCCGGCGATTTCGGCCGACTGACCGACCGCGCGCTCGAGCTCGCCGACTGGAAGGGCTACGCATCGAGGAAGAAGGCGAGCGAAGCCAAGGGCCGCCTGCGGGGCCGCTCGCTCATCTACTACCTCGAGGATTCCGGCGTCTTCAACGAGCGCATGGAGTTGCGCTTCGATCCGAGCGGCATGGTGACGATCGTGGCCGGTACCCACAACCACGGGCAGGGCCACGCAACTACCTACGCGCAGCTCGTCTCCGACTGGCTCGGGGTGCCATTCGAGAATGTGCGCCTCGTGCAGGGCGACACCGATGCGGTGTCGTTCGGCCGCGGCACTTACGCCTCGCGCAGCGCGATGCTCGGCGGCTCGGCGCTGAAGGGCGCCGCCGACGCCATCATCGAGAAGGCCAGGGCGATGGCGGGGCACCTGCTGGAGGCAGCGGGTACAGATCTCGAATTCAAGGACGGCAAATTCACTGTCGCGGGCACCGATCGCTCGATCCCGCTCACGGACGTAGCGAAGGCGTTCTACCGCCCCGTCGGTCCGACGACCAAGTTCGGCACCGGCCTCGATGCGAGCGGCTCATCCGCGGCGCCACCGACTTTCCCCAATGGTTGCCATGCTTGCGAGCTCGAGATCGATCCAGAAACGGGCGAGGTGTTCATCGATCACTACACCGTGGTCGACGACGTGGGCAAGGTGATCAATCCACTCATCTGCCACGGCCAGATCGAAGGCGCGCTCGCGCAGGGCATCGGCCAGGCGCTGATGGAGAACATCGTGTTCGATCCCGAGTCGGGCCAGATGCTGTCGGCGAGCTTTACGGACTACGCGATGCCGCGCGCCTCGGATCTGCCGCCGCACTATGAGCTCGACTTCATCGAGGTACCGGCCAAGACCAATCCCGTTGGCGTGAAAGGCATCGGCGAGGCCGGCTGTGTCGGCGCGCCGCCCGTAGTGATGAACGCGATCCTCGACGCGCTGCGTCCGCGTGGCATCACGCACCTGGACATGCCGGCGACGCCGCGGCGCGTGTGGGAGGCGCTGCAGCAGGCGAAACGCTAGAAGCCATGCGCTCGTTTCCGCTCAACGCCTGGTACGCAGTGGCGTGGCGGTACGAAATTCCCAAGGGCGAAGTCATCGGTCGTACGGTGTGCGACCAGAAAGTCGCGCTCTGGCGCCGGAGCGACGGCGCTGCCGTTGCGCTCGAGGACGCGTGCTGGCACCGCATGATGCCGCTCTCGCACGGGAGGACGGACGGCGAGAGCCTGGTGTGCCGCTACCATGGTCTCGCATTCGACGCCACGGGCCGCTGTGTACGCATGCCCTCGCAGGAGAAGCTCAACCCGAAGGCTTGCGTCCGCTCTTATCCCGTTGCTGAAAAGCACCGGCTCATCTGGGTTTGGCCAGGTGATACGGCAGCTGCTGATCCGGCCCGCGTGCCGGACTGGCATTGGGCGGAAGATCCGGAGTGGGAAGGCGACGGCGACACGCTCTTCCTGAAGTGCGACTACCGCTTGGTGATCGACAACCTGATGGACCTCACGCACGAGACCTTCGTGCACGCGACGAGCATTGGCCACAGCGCCATCGCACACACGCCGGCGAAGACGACGCACGACGACAAGAGCGTGACGGTGGAGCGCTGGATGCCCGACATCGACGCGCCGCCGTTCTGGCGCAAGCAACTTGGCAAGCCCGGCAATGTGGATCGCTGGCAGATCATCCGCTTCGAGCCGCCATGCACCATCAACCTCGACGTCGGCGTGGCGCTCGTCGGCACTGGCGCGCTGCATGGCAATCGCAGCCAGGGCGTGAACAACCGCGTGCTGAACACCATCACGCCCTCGACCGCCAACACGTGCATGTATTTCTGGTCGCTGGTGCGCAACCACCACCTGGGCGATGCGGCGCTGACCCTGCGGCTCAAGCAGGCGAACGCCCGCATCTTCGAGGAGGATCGCGCCGTCCTTGAAGCGCAGCAGCAGGCGATCAGCGCGCGGCCCGATCAGCCGCTGCAGAACTTGAATATCGATGCGGGGTCACTTTGGGCGCGCCGGCTGATCGACGGCTTGATTACCGCGGATTCTGGACGGCGTCCGTAATTATTTGCCGGTCTGCCGGATCGACCGTCATGCCGTCGTACTGGAAAGTGGCGCTGTGCGCCGTGCGCAGGCGGCGCAGTTTTTTCGGGTCGAGGTCGGCGTAGATCGGCGTTCGTACGCCGGCGCTGTCGATCCAGTGCAGGATCGCCTTGGGTTGCCGCCGAATGAAAACCAGCTCCGAGACGCGACGGAACACCCGCGAGCCGATGCGATGCCGGTGGAGGACCTTCTGCGCCACCCTTGCAAGTCGACGCGATGCCATAGCCCCCTCTAGCACGCCGCGTGCCGATAGAATCGCCCGCCATGCGCCCAACCCGATTCGTCCTAGTACTGGCGTCGCTTCTCGCGTCGCTTGCCCATGCTCAGCAACCGGCCAAAGCACCGGCGCGGCCCCTGGTGCCGCTCTACGATGCCGCCGGAGTCACCAAGGCGTGCGAAGGCGTGCTCGCATCGGCGCGCAGGCAGGTGAGCGCCATGGAGGCCAAGCCCGGTGGCGCCGGGATCTTCGACGAGTGGAACCGCCTGTCGATCTCGCTGGAAAACGTGATGGACAGTATCTACCTGCTGGGCGAGGTGCATCCAGACAAGGCGGTGCGCGATGCCGCCGAGCCGTGCCTGCAGAAGTACACGACCTTCGGCACCGAGCTCTTCCAGAACGAGAAGCTCTTCGCTCGCGTCAAGGCGGCGAAGCCCGCCACTGCACACCAGACCAAGCTGAAGAAAGACCTGATGGACGGCTTCGAGGACAGCGGCGTGGCGCTGCCCGCAGCGAGGCGGGCCCGCGCCAAGCAGATCTTCGACACGCTCGAGGAGAAGCGGCAGGTCTTTGACCGCAACGTGCGCGATGACCCGACCAAGGTCTCCTTCAGCGCCGCGGAAATGGAAGGCATGCCCGCCGGCTACATGAAGTTGCACGAATCGAAGAGGGACGCGAGCGGCAGCTACGTGCTCGACCTCAAGTACCCGTCCTACATCCCGTTCATGCAGAACGCGAAGAGCGAGGCCGCGCGCAAGCGTTATTACGTCGCGAAGCTGAACGAAGGCGGCGCCGCGAACCTCGACCTGCTCAACGAGATCTTCACGCTGAGGAAGGAGCTGGCGGGGCTCTATGACCTGCCGTCCTACGCCGACTACACGCTGCGCCGGCGGATGGTCGGGAAGCCCGAAGTCGTCACCAAGTTCCTCGGCGATGTGAAGGGCGCAGTCACCGAGCTTGAGAAGAAAGAGATTGAGGAGCTGCGCGCGGAGAAGGCGAAGGAGCAAGACCGGCCGCTGGAAGCGACGAAGCTCGAGCGCTGGGACGTGAGCTACTACCAGGAGCGCGTGCGGAAGCAGCGCTACTCGATCGACCAGGAGAAGCTGCGCGAGTACTTCCCGACTGACAAGTCGATCGATTTCGTCTTCGCCATCTCGCAGCGGCTCTACGGCGTCAAGTTCAAGGAAGTGAAGGTGCCGACGTGGCACCCGGACGTGCGCTACTTCGACGTCCTCGACGCGAAGACCGGCCAGTTCCTCTCCGGCTTCTACCTCGATCTCTTCCCTCGCGAGGGCAAGTACAACCACGCCGCGGCGTTCGGGCTGCGCAATTCGAGCCGCGTCGCCGGGCGCACGCCGCTTTCCGCGCTGGTGACCAACTTCAACCGCCAGGGGCTCGATCACCGCGAGCTCGAGACCCTGCTGCACGAGTTCGGCCATGTGTTGCACAGAGTCCTGTCGCGAGTCGATTACGTCGATAGCGGCAGCGTGAAGCGCGATTTCGTCGAGGCGCCGTCGCAGATGTTCGAGGAATGGGCACGGCGCGAGCAGCCGCTCGCGCTCTTCAAGGAGGTCTGCCCGCAATGTCCGCAGCTCACAGTGGACGAGATCGACCGGCTCGAAGCCGCGCGCAAATACGGCAAGGGCATCCAGTACGCGCGGCAGTGGCTCTACGCGACCTTCGACATGACGCTATCCACCGAGCCGCAGCCGCCGCTCGCGTTGTGGAAGCGCCTCGAGTCCTCGACGCCGCTCGGCTACGTCGAGGGGACGAGCTTCCCTTCCGCATTCAGCCATATCGCAGGCAGTGGCTATGCCGCGGGCTACTACGGCTACATGTGGTCGGAGGTCATCGCGCTCGACATGCTGACGCCATTCAAGAAGGACATGCTGAGCCCGCAGGTGGGCATGCGCTATCGCAACGCGATCCTCGCGCAGGGCGGGCAGCAGGAAGAGCTGCAGGAGGTGCGCAGCTTCCTCGGGCGCGATCCTTCGAGCGACGCCTTCTTCGCCGAGATCACCGGCCGGCGCTAGCGCACCTTCAGTACCAGCTTCCCCTTCAGGTGGCGCGCCTCGCTGACGCGATGCGCGTCCGCCGCCTTGGCGAGCGGGTATTCGGTGATCTGCGGCAGCGGGATCGTGCCGTCGCTCACCAGCTTCGCCACGCGATCGAGATGCGGACGGTCGCGATCGACCTTCGGCCGCAACGATTGCACGTCGGAGCGCGGTGACGGCGCGGGCGTGCCGCCCCCCGCGATGCAGGCGAGCCGACCGCCGGACTTGAGCACGGCAAAGCTTTTCTGCGTGACGTCGCCGCCGACTGTATCGAACACGGCATCGACGTTTTTCACCATCTTCGTGAAGTCCTGTGCGCTGTAGTCGATCACCTCATCGGCTCCGAGCTTGCGCACATAGTCATGGTTCTTCGCACTCGCGGTGGTGATCACGCGTGCGCCGATGTGCTTCGCGAGCGCAATGGCGAATCCCGCGACGCCCCCGGCGCCGCCCTGGATAAGGATCGTCTCGCCGCGCTTGAGCTTCAGTGTCTCCTCCACCGAGATGAGCGCGGTGAGGCCGATGAGCGCGATCGCCGCCGTCTGTACGTGGCTCAGCTTCTCGGGCTTCTTCCCTACGATCGCTTCGCGGATCGCGATCTTCTCGGCGTAGGCACCTTCGCGCGGCACTTCGCAGACGCCGTACACCAGGTCGCCTGGCTGGAAATGCGCACCACGGCTCACGACGACGCCCGAGAAGTCGCGGCCGGGAATATGCGGGAAGGAAACCGCCGCGCCGTAGTGCCCGCCGCGCATCTTCCAGTCCGCGGCGTTGATGCTCGCCGCGTGGATTTCGATGAGGAGCTCGCCCGCGCGCGGCGTGGGTTCCGGCTGCTCGCCGTACTCCAGCACCTCGGGGCCGCCGTACCTTCGAAAGAAGCTCGCTTTCATCATCGGGTCCTATGCAGTTCGTCGAACGATTCCAGGGTGCGGTCGAAATCGGACAGCAGGGCCAGCGAATCAGGTCCCGGCTGCGCGGCGATTTCGCGCAGGAGCGTGGCGATGCCGTCCGAGTTTCTCGCCACAGCATACTTGCCGCCTAGGTAGTCGAGGATCTGCTGCTCGAAATCGCCGACCTGCAGGTTCGCCGACAGGCCGCACGAGCAGCTGCCGCCGAGCAGCACGTGGCCCCGGGCGAGGCGCGTCCATTTCCCCAGCGCCTGGACCGCCTCGATCCTCGCATCCCGCGCGCTCTTCCGTTTGCTAATCTTCGGCACGTAACAATGGTTCCAAGAAGAGCATAAATCAGCTTGGCAGCGCAGCGAAAACCCGCCACGCGGCTGGGTGTCGATATCGGCGGCACCTTTACGGACGTCGCCGCCTTCGACGAGAGATCCGGGCGGCTCCTGCTCGGCAAGGCCCTGTCGACGCCGACGCACTTGGTGGGCGGCATCACCCAGGGTGTCGACAAGGCCGCGGTGTGCTACGCGGACGCATCGGTCTTCCTGCATGGGTCGACCATCGCGATCAACACGCTCCTCGAGCGGCGCGGCGCCAAGACTGCGCTCATTACCACCGAGGGCTTCCGCGACGTCTATGAGATCGGCCGCATCAATCGGCCTGACTCGTACAACCTCTACTTTTCGAAGCACGTCCCGCTCGTACCGCGCGCGCGTTGCTACGAGGTGCGCGAGCGCATGACCGCCGAAGGCGGCGTGCACCTGCCGCTCGACGAGGCGAGCGTGCGCGAGGTATGCCGCCGGCTGAAAGCAGAAGGCGTCGATGCGGTGGCGATCATGCTGCTGCATTGCTACGTCAACCCGGCTCACGAGGCGCGAGTGAAGGCGATGGTGCAGGAGGCGCTGCCGCATGCCTTCGTCACTGCGTCGCACGAGCTTTCGCAGGAGTACCGCGAGTTCGAGCGCACCTCGACGGTGGCCGCCAACGCCTACATCGGGCCGGTGGTGAGCAAATACGTCCGCGGCATCGAAGAACACCTGCAGCAGGCCGGCTTTGGCGGCTCGTTCCTGCTCGTGCAATCGACCGGGGGCCTTTACGAGTCGCACCAGGCGCAGCAGCAGTGCGTTCGCATGCTCGAATCGGGTCCGGCGGCGGGCGTGATCGGCGCGCAGGCGCTCTGCCGCAGCATGGGACTCTCCGATGCCGTGGCGTTCGACATGGGTGGCACGACCGCCAAGGCCGGCGTGATCTACCGCGGCGAGGCGCTCACCACGGGTGTTGCCTTGATCGGGGGCTACGCGCAAGCGCTGCCGGTGCAGATTCCGATGATGGACATTTTCGAG
This sequence comes from Betaproteobacteria bacterium, assembly GCA_019245555.1. Classification (GTDB taxonomy): domain Bacteria; phylum Pseudomonadota; class Gammaproteobacteria; order Burkholderiales; family SG8-39; genus SCGC-AG-212-J23. The sequence goes on along the minus strand of JAFARH010000322.1, from coordinate 465 downwards.
GTTGGCACGGGGGGCGGGAGCATCGCGGCCGTGAATGCGAGCGGCGCATTGCGTGTCGGACCGCAGAGCGCCGGCGCCGAGCCCGGGCCCGCGTGCTACGGCCGCGGCGGCGAGCTGCCCACGGTGACGGACGCGAATCTCGTGCTCGGGCGCCTGGGCGCCGAGCGTTTCCTCGGCGGTGAAATGCGGCTCGATATTGGCGCGGCGGAGCGCGCCATTCGCGAGCATGTCGCCAAGCCGCTCGGCGTCGATGTGACGCGCGCGGCGGAAGGCATTCTGCGCATCGCCGGCACCGCGATGTCGTACGCGGTCAAGGCCGTCTCCACCGAGCGCGGCCTCGACGCCGCCGCTTTCGCGCTCATCGCCTACGGAGGCGCGGGCCCACTGCACGCGTCCGCGATCGCGCGCGATATAGGCATGCAGCGCGTGATCGTGCCGCGCGTGCCGGGTCACTTCGGCGCCTTC
>JAFARH010000356.1 GCA_019245555.1 Betaproteobacteria bacterium | reverse complement strand
AACGACGCCTTCGACAAGGTGCACAAGGGACTCGGCCTCGAGTGCCCGGTGCTCTCGATGCATTCCGACGCCGCGGACATCGTCCTCGACTGGCGCCATATCGCGCGCTGGTCGCGCATGCTCGGCCCGAATGTAACGGTGATGGCGTTTCCGGGCGCCTGGCACGATCTCATCTGCTCGCCGGGCCGGATTCGCGAGGAGGTCTTCAGCCAGCTCTTCGCCTGGGCGGAACGAACCGTAGCGTTGCCAGCGTAGCGAGCGCCCAGGCGACGTAGGCGGTCGTGAACACCCACTCGGGCGCCTGGTAGAACATCAGCCAGCGTACGAGGCGGCCGACGAACGACTCTGGCCCTCCGCCGCCGCGCAGGGCGTCCTCCCACACGGTGAGCGGACAGGCGATGCCGAGCACGGCTTCCGCTGCCACGAAGGCCATGGCCGCGAGATGCACATAGCGGAACCACGGGTTGCGGATCCATTGCCAGCCAAGCGGTGCGCCGATCCAGACGACGAGCAGGCCGCCGACGTTGAAAGCCACGATCACAAAGTGGACGACGAGGATCGCGTCGGCGATCATGGCGGCAGCATGGCACAACCCCGGTTTCCCAAACTCGCCACCGATGCAATGTCACCCGAGCAGCGCGAAGTGGCCGCGCTCATCACGGCTGGCCCGCGCGGAGAAGTGCGCGGTCCGTTCATCGCGCTCCTGCACAACCCGGCGATCGCGAAGCACCTGCAAAGCCTGGGCGAGCAGCTTCGCTGGAAAGGCAAGCTCTCGCAGAAGCTGGTCGAGCTCGCGGTGCTCATTACGGCGCGCAAGTGGACCTGCCAGCACGAGTGGTTCATTCACGTCGAGCTCGCGCGCAAGGCGGGACTCGACAACGCGATCATCGATGCGATTCGCGACCGGAAGGATCCGCCGGCGAAAGGCGACGAGCTGCTCGTGTATGAGTTCTGCCGCGAGGCGCATGCCACCGGACGTGTCGGTGACAAGGCGTTCGCCGCGGTGCAGGAACGCTTCGGCCTGGATGGCGCGGTCGAGCTTCTTGTCCTCAGCGGCTACTACTCGATGATGGCGATGGTGCTCAACACGGCCGGGCTGCCACTACCTGGCGACGCAAAACCGCCGCTGTCTTAGCTTTTCTCGCGCGGCCGCGCGGGATCGGCGATCCACTCGCTCCAGGAGCCGGCGTAGAGCTTGCCGCCGGAGAGGCCTGCCACTTCCATCGCTAGTAGGTTGTGGCACGCGGCGACACCTGAGCCGCAATAGTTCACCACCTCATCCGGTGTGCGGTCGCCAAGCACGCGCTGGAAATCGGCCTTGATCTCATCGGCGGACTTGAACTGGCCGTTGGCGCGTACGTTGTCCATGTTGAAGCGGTTGAGCGCGCCGGGGATACGTCCCGCCACCGGATCGATCGGCTCCTGCTCGCCGCGATAGCGCACGGGGGCGCGTGCATCGAGCAGCGTGCGCTGACGCAATGTCTTCGCAATGGCGTGGACATCGACCGCCATCTCGCCGCGCACGTGCACGCGAAATTTGGTGGCCTGCGGCTTTGGGATATCCGCGGTGACGGGGCGTCCCTCGGCACTCCATTTGGCCAAGCCGCCGTCCAGCACCGCAACCGCATCGTGACCGACCCAGCGCAGGAGCCACCAGAGCCGCGCAGCCGTCGCGCCGTTGGCTGCGTCGTAGGCGACGACCTGGTCGGTCGGCTTGACGCCGCAACGGCCGAGCCATTCGCCGAAAGCTTGGGGATCGGGCAGCGGATGGCGGCCGTTCTTGCCGTTCTTCGGTGAGGAGAGGTCGCGATCGAGGCTCGCAAACATCGCACCGGGGATATGCGCCTCGCGGTACTGCTCGCCGCCCCAGTCAGGCTTCGCTAGATCGTGCCGGCAGTCGAAGACACGCCAGCGGTCGAGATGTGCGGCGAGCTCGGCGGTGGAAACCAGCTGCTTATAAGCCAAGGCGGTTGTGCAACCACTTGTGGAAATGGACTTCGGCGTCTTCCATCGGTGATTGGTACGGCCCGGCGTCGTCCTGGCCTGCTTCCCAAAGCGCGCGGCGGCCGCGGTCGAGCTTCTCGCAAATCACGTTGTCTTCGATCGCGGTCTCGACGTATGCGGCTTGCTGAGCCTCGATGAACTCGCGCTCGAAGTGCACGATCTCTTCGGGGTAGTAGAACTCGACGACGTTGGTCGTATGAGTCGGCGAGCGCGGGATCAGGGTCGAGACGATGAGCACGTTCGGATACCACTCGAACGTCAGGCCGGGGAAGTAGGTGGCCCACAAGGCGCCGTGCTTGGGCTCGGCACCATTGAGCTGCTTGAGGCACGCCTCGTGCCATTTACGGTAGATCGGAGTGCCCGGCTGTCCGAGCGCCGCTTTCGGCGCGACGATCTGCACCGAGTAGTCGTCGCCGTAGTCGACGGTGAAGTTGTTGCAGTCGGTGAAATTGCCCAAGCCCGGATGGAAATAGTCGACGTGGTAGACCTCGAGATAGGTCTCGATGAAGGTCTTCCAGTTGATCTTGTATTCGTCGACGCGCACGGAATCGAGCAC
>JAFARH010000240.1 GCA_019245555.1 Betaproteobacteria bacterium | reverse complement strand
TTCGGCTCGCCGGAGCAGCCGCGCCAGTGCGGAATTGCCACGCGCCATCCCGCTGCAGGCATCGCCCGGGCAAGGAGGCGCGCGTAATGACTATCCGAGCAGCCCTCGAGGCCGTGCAGCAGCACCATGAGATGCGCTTGCGCGTTTCCAGCGAAATCGATGTCGATGAAGTCACCGTCCGGCGTATCCCAGCGCTCGCGCTGGAAATGCACGGGCGGCGGCGGAAAGAGCGCCGCCGAGATCGTCTGCCAGTGTCCGATCAATGCAGGAGCTTGGGCGGCGCTTCGCGCGGCGAGGGCTGCGTGGCCGCCGGCGCGGGCGAGGCGTGATGCACGATCATGCGCCAGCCGGCCGCCGTGCGCAGATAGATGTTCGTGGCAACGACGGGCACTGGTTGGGGCGCGTCGCCGCGCGCCTGGCCCTGGATCGTGAAGTTCTCGTGCACGCTGTGCACCGCGAGCATCATTCCGCTGATCGCCACCTGGCTCGTGATGTGCACGCGGGCGCGAGGACCGGCCGAGAAGACGCGCGCCCAGCTCTCGCGGATCTGGTCATGCCCGGTGAGCCGTGGGCCGGCCGGGTGCACGCAGACGATGTCCTCGTCCTCGGCCCACACCGCCATCATGCCCTCGAGGTCGCAGCGCTCGAGCGCTTCGTAGAACGCGTTCTCCGCATCCTGGGCCGTAGGGAAGTTGCGCGCACTCACAATTGCTCGATTTCCTTCAACACCATGTCGACGGACATTTCGCGCATGCACTTGAAGTGCCCGAGCGGACATTCGCGCTCATAGCACGGACTGCATTCCACCTTGAGCCAGAGTACATGCGAGCGGCCCGGCTGGGGAGGGGTTTTTTCCGGGCTCGATGAGCCGAATAGCGCAACCAGCGGTTTGCCGAGCGCGGCGGCGACGTGCATCAGCCCGGAATCATTGCTCACGATGAGCTCTGCGCCGGCGATGAGGTCGATCGCTTCGTCGAGAGTCGTCTTGCCGATGAGGTTGGTGCCGCCGATGCCTGCCGCCGCGGCGGCATCCTTCGGCGAGCCGAGCAGCACGACCGGCATGCCGATACGGCCGGCGAGGTCGGCGAAGTAGGGCCAGCGTTTCGCTGGCCCGTATTCAGCGCCGGGGCAGAGCACGGCATAGCGCCCATGGAGGCCGAAGCGCTCGCGCGTGGCGGCGCTTTGCGCAGGATCGACGCGAAGCCGCACTTCCGGCAGCTTTGCACCTTCGCTATCGCCGAGCCGCGCATAGTGGCGCCGCATCTCCCGGTCGGGATTTCTGTGCAGGTGGTTGAGCAAGCCGTAGCGCGCCTCGCCTACATAGCCGGTGCGGCGCGGAATCGCGGCAAGGAAAGGCGCCAGCGCCGACTTCCAGCTGTTGGGGAGGACGATTGCCTCGTCATAAGCGCGCGCTTTCAAATCGCGCGCGAGGCGCCAGCGGCTACCGATCTGCAGCGCGCCGTGGCGAAAGGGGACCGGGATCACTTCATCGACTTCGGGCATGCGCCGCGCGACGGGTGCGACCCATTCGGGCGCGAGCATGTCGATCTGCACGCCGGGACGCTTCTCGCGCAGGCGCGCGAGCATCGGCTGCGCCATCAGCGCATCGCCTATCCAGTTTGGAGCAACGACGAGGACCCGGGGCACCGGTCCTCAGTGTCCTTTAACCGGCGCCCCTTTGTAAACGTAGAGCGTGCCGCAGTACGGGCACCGCGTCTCGCCTTCGCGCGCTACATCGAGGAAGACGCGCGGATGGCGCGCCCAGAGCGGCGCGCCCGGCAGCGGGCAGTGCAGTGGCAGCTGCTTCTCGCTGACTTCGACTTCCTTGGAGGTGTCGGTGGCCATCAGTGGCTTTATTTTGCCTTCTTTGCCTTCACCGGCGTTAGCCACTGGCGGTGCTTGCGGTCCTTGCCGGTAACGACGTCGAAGAACGCCTTCTGGATCGCCTTCGTCACCGGTCCGGCCTTGCCCGCGCCGATCTGGCGGCCGTCGAGCTCGCGGATCGGCGTCACTTCGGCCGCGGTGCCGGTGAAGAAAGCTTCATCGGCGATGTAGATGTCGTCGCGCGTAAGGCGTTTCGCCCTCACTTCGTAGCCGAGCTCGCCGGCAAGCTCGATGACCGAAGTTCGCGTGATGCCGGTCAGCGCGGACGTGAGCTCGGGTTCCCAGAGAATCCCATTTTTCACGATGAAGATGTTTTCGCCCGCGCCTTCAGCCACGAAACCGTCGACGTCGAGCAGCAATCCTTCGTCGTAGCCATGCATCGTCGCTTCGAGCGTCGCGAGCACCGAGTTTGGATACGTACCCGACATCTTGGCGCGCGCCATCGTCACGTTGATGTGGTGACGTGCATAGGACGAGGTCTTGACGCGGATGCCTTTGGACAGCGCATCAGGCCCGAGATAGGCGCCCCAGGGCCAGGCAGCGATGCCGACGTGCACCTTGGCGCCGATCGGCGAGACGCCCATCTTCTCCGAGCCGTAGAACGCGATCGGGCGGATGTAGCAGGCCTCGTGATGGTTCGCGCGCACGACCTCGAGTTGTGCGTCCATCAGGCGCTCGCGCGTGAACGGGATCTTCATCATGTAGATGTGCGCCGAGGCAAAGAGGCGATCGGTGTGTTCCTTAAGGCGGAAGATCGCGGTGCCGATCGAAGTCTTGTAGGCGCGCACGCCCTCGAAGACGGCAAGGCCGTAGTGCAGCGAATGCGTGAGCACGTGCGTCGTGGCTTCGCGCCACGGCACCAGTTCCCCGTCGTACCAGATCCAGCCGTCGCGGTCCGCCATCGACATCGGTGCACGCGGCGTTTTCTTTCCTTGCGCCATGAAGACTCCCCGTGAGATTGCGACGATTCTAGCGAGAGCCTCGCGCGGCGCAATCGTTTAAGTGATTAACCAATGTGTTAACCTTAACGCGTGAATGCCGACCGCATCTTCGACGCGCTCGCCTCCGGTCCCCGGCGGCAGCTGCTGCGCGAGCTGTCGCGGGCAGAGCGCACGACGAGCGAGCTGGCGGCGCAGTTCACGATGAGCGCACCGGCGATCTCGCGGCATCTCTCGGTGCTGGAGAACGCGGGACTGGTAGCGAGCCGGCGCGACGGCCAACGCGTCCTCTACGGTCTTGTGCGCGACACCCTAATGGAGGCGCTGAGCGGCTTCGCCGCGGGCCTCGTCACCGGCGAGCCCGTGGCGCCGAAGCGTCAGCGCGACGCTATTTAGGCAGGACGCGTGCCCAGAGCTTTTGCACGGCGTCGATATGCGTCTGCACTTGTGCGCGCGGTACGCGTGCGTACTGCGCGCCGTTCAGGCGCAGGCCGTGCTGCAAGCGCCGGAATTCTCGATAGGCATTGCGGCAGCGCTCAGCCAGCGCGGCGTCGATCAGGCCATGGCCGGCAGCCATCTGCAGGAGCGCGATATTGCCGAGGTTGCCGGCGAGGTCGCGATGGCGATTCGAGTTGGCGAGCACGAGGAACTGCACCGCGAACTCGATATCGATCATGCCGCCGCGATCGTGCTTGAGGTCGAAGAGATCGCTCTTGTTCGGGTGCGCGGCATGCAGCTTCTCGCGCATCCCGACGATCTCCTTGCCGAGCGGTTCGGGCTCGCGCGGGCGCGTGAGGATGTCGATGCGGATGCGCTCGAAACCGTCGCCGACTGCTCGATCGCCCGCGCAAAACCGGGCGCGCGTCAGCGCCTGGTGCTCCCAGATCCACGCGCGGTCGGCCTGGTATTCCGCGAACGCTGCCACGGACGAGACCAGCAATCCCGACGCGCCGCTCGGCCTCAGCTCGAGGTCGGTTTCGAAGAGCATGCCCGAGGTCGTGCGGCTGGAGAGCCAGCTGTTCACCCGCTGCGCTAGCCGGGCATAGACCTCGCCCGCCTGCTCGCTCGGATCGTCATAGAGAAAGATGATGTCGAGGTCCGAGGCATAGCCGAGCTCTTTGCCGCCGAGCTTGCCGTAGCCGACAACCGCAAAGCTTGGCGCGCCCCCGCGGTGCTTGCGCGGCAGGTCGCGCCATGCGCACTCGATGACGAGCTCGAGCATGAGATCGGCGAGCGCCGAGAGGTGGTCGGCGAGCCGCTCGACGGTGAGAAGACCGCCGAGGTCCTGTGCGAGCAGGCGAAACACCTGCGCCTGGTGCGCCTCGCGCAGGAGATTCATCCGGCGCTCGGTGTCGCTGTCCTCGGCGAGGCGTGCACGCAGCGCTTTGCCGAGCGCTGCGAAGTCCGGCGGCGCGTAGAGCACGCGATCGTCGAGCAGCTCGTCCAGGAGCAGGGGATGCTTGGTGATGAACTCTGCCGCCCAGCTCGACGCGCCGATGATGCGAGCCACGCGCTCGAGCGCCTCGGGATGCTCGGCGAGGAGCGCAAGGTAAGCGGCGCGGCTCGCGATGGTCTCGAGGAACGCAATCCCGCGGCTGAGCATCGCCTCGGGGTGCGGGGTTCGCGTCGCTGCTCGTGCAAGCGCCGGCACGACGCGATCGAGGCGCCGGCGCGAATCGGCGGGCAGCTGGGAGTAACGCTGGCTGGTACGGAGCGCGCTGAGCTGCGGATGATCGGGCCACGGCGCCGCGGCGGGTTCAGTCTTCTCGGCGAAGACGCTGTTGAAGTGGCGAGTTACTGCTGCTCGATGTTTCGCGAGTACCGCGGCACAAGCGGCCCAGTCGCTGCAGCCGAGCATCGCAGCGACGCGGCGTTGATCGTCAGCGTCGCCCGGCAGGTCGTGGCGCTGCGCGTCGTCCAGGTATTGGAGCGCGTGCTCGACGCGCCGCAGGAAGACGTACGCTTCCGAGAGCTCCGTCGCAGCCGCCTGCGGTAGCTGGTTGCGCTCGGCGAGCGCGCCGAGAACCGCGAGCGTTGGCCGCACGGTCAGGGCGGCATCGCGGCCGCCGCGAATGAGCTGCAGCGCCTGCGCGATGAATTCCACCTCGCGGATGCCGCCGGGGCCGAGCTTTACATGCTCGGCCAGCTCGCGGCGCTCGACATCGCGCCGCACTTCTGAATGCAGGTCGCGCATGGCATCGAGCGTCGCGTAGTCCAGGTATTTCCGGTACACGAACGGCCGCACGATCTTCGCAAGCTCATCGTGCTCGCCGCCCGTGAAGGCACGAGCCTTGATCCACGCATAGCGCTCCCATTCGCGGCCCTGGGTGACGAAGTACTGCTCGAGGAAGCCATAGCTGCAGACGAGCGCACCCGATTCGCCATAAGGGCGCAACCGCATGTCGACGCGGAAGACGAAGCCATCTTCGGTGACGTCCGCCAGGAGCCGGATCAGCCGACGCGCCGGGGCTTCGAGGCGCTCGGCGGACGCCGCACTCGAGTGGAGGAAGACCAGGTCGATGTCCGACGAGACGTTGAGCTCGCGGCCGCCCAGCTTGCCCATGCCGACTACGACGAGCTCCGGAGCACGGAGCCATTCGAGCGCCGCGGTGATGGAAACCTCGGCGAGGTCGGTCATCGTGCCGCACACCTCATCCAGCGGAGCCCGCGCAATGACGTCTCGCGCCATGACACGCAGAAGCACACGCTCGCGCAATCGACGCAGCAGCTGCTTGAACGCCTTCTCGTCTCCAGCGTTCTGCAAGGCCGCGGCCATTTCCTCGCGGGTGAATGTCGCGGGCACCTTGAGCTCGCCAGCGAGTTCTGGACGCACCGCCAGAATCCGACCAGCGAAGCGAGAAACCGACGAAAGATCAATCATCTGCGGTATTGCGAGACTAAAATGGCGCGCTTGGCGTTAATTCCAACATGAAGCGACTGTGGCGAATCCTCGAAGTCATCGCCTGGGCGACGTTTTTTACCGTTGCCGCAGCGGTGCTCGTGCTGCGCTACGGCCTGTTGCCGCAGGCGGAAAGGCTCCGTCCGGAGATTGTCGCGCGGGTCACCGCTACCGTCGGACGTCCCGTCACGATCGGTCGCATCGACGCCGAATGGCTGGGTTTGCGCCCGCAGATCAATCTCTCGGATGTGCGCATCTTCGACGCCGAGGGCCGCGAGGCGCTCGTGCTGCCGTCGGTGGAAAACATTCTCTCATGGCGCTCGCTCGCGCATGGCCAGTTGCGGCTGCATGCATTGCGCATCGACGGGCCGAAGCTGTCCATGGGCCGCGATACCTCCGGCGCGCTCTACGTCGCCGGCATCAAGCTTGCCGTCGGACAAGGCGACACCAGCTTCAGCGACTGGCTGCTTGGCCAGGAAGCGATCGAGATCCGCAATGCCGAGATCGAGTGGCTCGATGAGAAGCGCGGTGCGTTGCCCGTGCGGCTCACGGCGATCAATGTGCTGCTCAAGAGCGAAGGAAATCAGCACACGCTTGGACTGAACGCGCGGCTGCCGGAATCGCTCGGTGCGAGGCTCGAGCTTCGCGGCGACCTCAATGGCCAGAGCGCCGGCGCGGCGGAGGGATGGAACGGCCAGGTGTACGCAGAACTCGGCTACACCGATCTCGCCGCATGGCGATCCTGGATCGACTATCCCGTGGATGTGCAAGGAGGCGAGGGCGCTGTGCGGCTGTGGCTCACGCTCGATGGCGGCGTGCTGCGCCAGGCAACCGCCGATGTGGCGCTCGCCAACTTCAAGGCGAAGCTGGGTGCCGAGCTGCCACCCCTCGAGGTCGCATCGATCAGCGGTCGGCTACAAGGCCGCGTGCTCCCTGATGGCTACCAGCTCACCGCGCGCACGCTTGCGCTGACGCCGCAGGACGGCACGCCGCTCGCGCCGGTCGATTTCCAGATTGCATGGAAGGCCGAAAGCGGCGTCGTCAGCGCCAACACGCTGGAGCTCGCACCGCTCGCGCATTTTGCCGAAGCGCTGCCCTTGCCGACCGACATTCGCAAGCTCGCGCTCGAGCTCGCGCCGCGCGGCCAGCTCGGCGACTTCCGCTTCGAGTGGCAGGGTGCGATCGAGGCGCCCGCGAAGTACAGGTCGCGGGCACGCTTCTTCGACCTGGGCGTCAGGCCTCGCGAGAACGTGCCGGGGTTCGGCAGGCTCGCCGGGAACTTCGAGGCAAGCGAAGCTGGCGGCAGGGTCAACCTGCAGTCGCGCGGCGCCGAGCTCGACCTGCCGAAAGTCTTTCCTGATCCGCGCCTCACCTTCGACATCCTGAACGGGCAGCTCGACTGGCAACGCGAGGCAGGCGGCACGAAGGTCGCGATCAGCTCGATCACTTTTACCAATCCCGATCTCAGCGGCAACGCTTTTGGCAGCTATACGTATAGCGGTGAAGGCCCGGGTCTCCTCGACCTGTCGGCGGTGCTGAATCGCGCTGACGCGAAGAACCTGCCGCACTATCTCCCGCTCGGCGCGCTGATGGGCGACCGGACTCGCCAGTGGCTCGTGCAAGGCATCCTTGCCGGCGAGGCGAGCGACGTCCAGGTGCGACTGCAGGGCGATCTGCGCGATTTCCCGTTCAACGATCCCGCGCGCGGACAATTCCTGGTGAAGGCGCACGTGCAGCATGGATTGCTCAACTATGCCGAAGGCTGGCCACGCATCGAGGAGATCGACGCCGATCTTTCCTTTGAGCGCAATCGCATGGAGATCGTCGGCAAGAGCGGCCGCATCTTTGGTGCCACCGTGCACGAGGTGAAGGTCGGAATCGCCGATCTCTCCGCGCCGAAGATAGTGGTGAACGGCCTGGCGCACGGGCCGACGGCAGACTTCCTCAAGTTCCTGCAGTCCTCGCCGCTGAAAGAGAGTGCCGGCCGCTTTACGATCGGCCTGACCGCGAGCGGCGATGGGCGCCTGAAGCTCAAGCTCGAGCTGCCGATTGCGGATCTCTCGAAGAGCAAGGTGGCGGGCGAGTACGAGCTCACGGGGAACCAGGTCACACTCCTTTCCATACTCCCACCGATGGAGCAGGCGCGTGCCAAGGTCGCCTTCACCGATTCGAGCTTCGCGGTGCGCGATGCGAGGGGAAGGATCTTCGGCGGCGACGTCACCGTCTCGGGCGGCACGCGGCCGCGGGGCAATATCGACTTCGTCGCACGTGGCGACGCGCAACCCAATGCACTCGCTCCGCTCATCGAGAATCCGCTCCTGCGGCATCTCAGCGGCTCGAGCGCGTACGTTGCCAATGTGAGCCTGCGCGGGGCCACGCAGCGCGTGGTGGTCGAGTCCTCCTTGCGAGGCGTCGACAGCGCGCTGCCGGCGCCGCTCGCGAAGGCAGCGCCCGACGCGCTGCCGCTGCGCGTCGAATACGTTTCGCTCGAGGACGGCGAGCGCGATCGCATTTTCGTCTCGCTCGGGCGCATAGCAATCGCCGAGATTCATCGCCGGAAGAAAGGCGATGACATGGACCTGCGGCGCGCCGGCGTTTCGCTTACGCCTGCGTCCCAGTCGGTGCGGCTGCCCGACGGTCCAGGACTCCTTGTTTACGGTTCACTGCCGGCGCTCGACATGGATCGGTGGCGTGCGATTGCACCTTCGGGTGGCGAGGCAGTCCCCCTGACGCTCGAGTTGAAGCTCGCGCGCGTCGACATGTACGCCAAGCGCTTCAACAACATCGCGCTGCGCGCTTCCGCCGACGACAGCGGATGGTCCGCCGTGGTCGATGCGGACGAGATCGCAGGCCAGGTGACCTACAACAGCGAAGGCGCCGGACAGTTGGTCGCACGCCTGCTTCATTTCAGCGTTCCCGCGAGCGTCGAGAATGCCGTGCCGGGTCCGACGGCCAAGACTTCCGAGCTGCCGTCGATCGACATCACCGCCGAGCGCTTCGACCTGCGCGGCAAGCCCCTCGGCAAGGTCGAGCTGGTTGCGAAGCGGACCGGCGACGACTGGCTCATCGACAAGGGGTCGATGGTGAACGCCGATGGCTCGCTTAATGCGACTGGCCGCTGGCGCGGCGGCGTGGCGCCTGGAAGCGAGCTCAACTTCAAGCTCGAGGCCACCGATGTTGGCAAGTTCCTCGGCCGCGCCGGCTATCCGAGTATGGTGGCGGGCGGCAAGGCGGATTTCTCCGGCACGGTCGCCTGGCAGGGCGAGCTTCTCACCATCGACTATCCGAGTCTGACTGGCGACCTCAAGCTCGTCGTCGAAGACGGTCAGTTCCTCGAGATCGATCCCGGCATCGGGAAGCTCATCTCACTCATGAACCTGCAGGCACTGCCGCGGCGCATCACGCTCGACTTCCGCGACGTCTTCTCCAAGGGATTCAAGTTCGACAAGATCGAGGCGGTCTCGCGCATCGAGCGCGGCATGATGCAGCTCGAGGATTTCCGCATGACCGGCCCGGCTGCGGACGTGGCGATGTCGGGACAGGTGGACCTCAAGAATGAGACGCAGAACCTGAAGCTGCGTGTCGTACCGAGTCTTGGCGGCACTGCGTCGACCGCGGTGGCGCTCGTCAATCCGGTTGCTGGCGTAGCCGCGGCGATCGCACAGCGCGTGCTGAAGAATCCGCTCGGCCAGATCTTCGCGCACGAATTCCAGGTTTCGGGCAGCTGGGTCGAGCCGAAGATCGACAAGCTCAGCGCGCTGCCGCAGCAGACTCAGCCCGTCAGCCCTTGAACCCCTCGGTATGAAAACCGGCATCGCCGCTTTGCAGATGGTCTCAGCGCCCGAGCTGACGCCGAACCTGGAAGCGGCAACACGACTCATCGCGGCCGCGGCGGCCGCCGGTGCCAAGCTCGCCGCGCTGCCGGAGAACTTCTACTGCATCGGTCGCCACGAGACCGATAAGGTCAAGCTGCGCGAGGCCGATGGGCGCGGCCCGATCCAGGATTTCCTCTCGCGCACCGCGCGCGAGCATTCGCTCTGGATTGTTGCCGGTACCGTCCCCATTATGGGTAGTGATGACCAGCACATCCGCGGCGCTTGCCTCGTCTATGACGATGAGGGCAGGCGCGTCGCGCGCTACGACAAGATGCATCTTTTCCGCTTTGCCGCGGGCGATGAGCGCTACGACGAAACCCGGACGCTCGAAGCGGGCGAGCGGCCTGTCGCCATCGACAGTCCCTTCGGTCGCCTCGCGCTCTCGGTTTGCTACGA
>JAFARH010000202.1 GCA_019245555.1 Betaproteobacteria bacterium | reverse complement strand
GCGAACTCGTCGTCGCCGTAGCCGAACTCTTCGCTCTTCGTCTTCCGGCCCGAGGCCGTGTCGAGGATCAGCTTGAAGAAGCGCTCGCCCGCCTCGGCGATCGACTCGGTGCCGTCGACGATCGTGCCGCAGTTGAAATCCATATCGTCTTCCTGGTGCACGAAGAGCGGCGTGTTGGTGGCGAGCTTGAGCGAGGGCGACGGCTTGCAGCCGTAGGCCGAGCCCCGGCCGGTGGTGAAGCAGATCATGTTGGCGCCGCCTGCTACCTGTCCGGTCGCCGAGACCGGGTCGTAGCCCGGCGTGTCCATATAGACGAAGCCCTTGGCCGTAACCGGTTCGGCGTATTCGTAGACGGCGACGAGGTTGGTGGTGCCGCCCTTGGCGACCGCGCCAAGCGACTTCTCCAATATGGTCGTGAGCCCACCCGCCTTGTTGCCCGGCGACGGGTTGTTGTTCATCTCGTTGCCGTTGCGGCGCGTGTACTCCTCCCACCAGTGGATCCGCTCGATCAGCTTCTCGCCGACTGCCTGGCTCACCGCTCTGCGCGTGAGCAAATGCTCGGCACCATAGATTTCCGGCGTCTCCGAGAGGATCGCCGTGCCGCCGTGGCGGACCAGCAGATCTACGGCTGCGCCAAGCGCGGGATTCGCGCTGATGCCTGAATAGCCGTCTGAGCCACCGCATTGCAGGCCCAGCGTCAAATGCGACGCTGGCACCGGCTCGCGCCGCACCTTGTTCGCCTCCGGCAGCATCTCTCTCACGCGCGCGATGCCGCTCTCGACTGCTTTGCGCGTGCCGCCCTTCTCCTGAATCGTGAATGCGCCGAGCTTGTCGCTCTTCTTCAAGCCCTGCGCGGAGAGAAGCATGTTGACCTGGTTCGCTTCGCAGCCGAGCCCGACGAGCTGCGATGAATAGAAGTTCGGATGGCGTGCATAGCCGGCGATCGTGCGCCTGAGGACGTCGGTTGCTTCGCCCTCGCTCGCCATGCCACACCCGGTCTTGTGAGTGAGCGCGACGACGCCATCGACGTTCGGGTAGTCGTCGAGGCGATTCTTGAAGTGCTCGGCGATCATGCGCGCCACGGTCGCAGAGCAATTCACGCTGGTAAGGATGCCGATGTAGTTGCGCGTCGCGATGCGACCATCGGCGCGCTTGATGCCCATGAACGTGGCGGGCTGCGCGACGAATTGAGTGTCCTTCTTAAGCGAGCAATATGCGTAATCGCGCTGGAAGTCACCCATCGCGACGTTGTGCACGTGCACGTGATCGCCGGCTTTGATGTCCTGCGTGGCGAAGCCGATGATCTGGTTGTAGCGATGCACCGGCTGTCCCTTCGGCACATCGCGCACGGCGACCTTATGCCCCGGAGGCACGCGCACGGCGACGCGGATGTTTTCCTTTGGAACCATCGTGCCACCTGGCAGCTCGATGCGTGCGATCACGACGTCGTCTGCGGGATGGAGGCGGATCGTGAGGTCGGCGGCTTGAAGCATGGCTACCTCTTCAGCGGATGGCCGGGCATCAGCTCGTACGGATGCACCCAGCCAGGCAACGATTTTATGCGCTCGAGCCAGGCGCCGATCGCCGGATAGTTGCCCCACCTCACCCCCCACTCGTCGGGCCAGTACAGGTAGCCGCAGGCCGAGATGTCGACGATGGTCGGCGCGTCGCCGAGGATGAATTTCCGGTCCTTGAGGCGTAGCTCGAGGATACCGAGCCCGCCGTTCACACGACCGCGCAGGAATTCAGTGACCGGCGTCTCACCGGTCTTCTGGAACTGCAGAAGGAAGCGCAGCGTGCCGATGTAGCTCGTGAACTTGTGGTTGTCCCAGAGAAGCCACTGCAGGAACTCGCGCCTTTGCGTCTCACCTTTCCAGCCGAACTTGCCGAAAGTCGAAGCGAGGTAGTCGAGGATCACGCCGGACTGGGCCATGCGCGTGGCGCCGAACTCGAGCACCGGAGCCTCGCCCATCTCGTTCACGTTCTTCCGGTACTCGGGCGTTCTCGTCTCGCCGCCGAAGTAATCGACAAAGCGCGGCGTCCACTTGGCGCCGCACAAGTTCAGCATCAACGCGGCCTTGAAGCAGTTCCCGGACTGGGCAAAACAGTAGAGCGTGTAGTTTTCCAAGCGGTCAGTGGTTGTCGCGGGGGACGAAGGAACCGCTCTTGCCCACGAGGAAGTCGAGGTCGGCACCCTTGTCGGCCTGCTGCACATGGTCGAAGTACAAGCGCCAGTAGCCGCGCTCGAGCGGCGGCTTGGGTTTCTTCCATTTCGCTCGGCGCTTCTTCAGCTCGGCGTCCGAAACCAGAAGCTGGATACGTCCTTTTGCAACGTCCAACTCGATCATGTCGCCGTTCTGCACCAGCGCCAGCACGCCCCCGGCGGTCGCCTCGGGCGAGATGTGCAGCACCACTGTGCCGTACGCGGTGCCGCTCATGCGCGCATCCGAGATGCGCACCATGTCGGTGACGCCTTTCTTCAGGAGCTTCGGCGGCAGCGGCATGTTGCCGACCTCGGCCATGCCGGGGTAACCCTTGGGTCCGCAGTTTTTCAGCACCATCACGCACTTTGCGTCGATGTCGAGGTTCGGGTCGTCGATGCGGCCATGGAAGTCCTCGATGTTCTCGAAGACAACCGCGCG
This sequence comes from Betaproteobacteria bacterium, assembly GCA_019245555.1. Lineage (GTDB taxonomy): Bacteria > Pseudomonadota > Gammaproteobacteria > Burkholderiales > SG8-39 > SCGC-AG-212-J23. Next base: position 457 of record JAFARH010000202.1, on the reverse strand, counting down.
CCCCTTGTGCTTGAGAAGCTTCGGCGTCGCGGCCGAAGGCTTGATGATCGCGCCTTGCGGAGCGAGGTTGCCGCGCAGCACGGTGAGACCGGTGTTTTTCTTGAACGGCTTCTTCATCGGGAAGATCACGTCGCGGTTGAAGCATTCCGCGTCCTTCACGTTCTCCCACATCGTCTTGCCGTTCACTGTCAGCGCGTTCTTATGCAGCAGACCGTTTTCGCCCAGCTCGCGCAATACGACGGGCAATCCGCCCGCGTAGCAGAAGTCCTCCATCAGATACTTCCCGGAGGGCATGAGATTCAGGATCGTATTCATGCCCTTGCCGAGACGATCGAAATCCTTGAGATCCAACTTCACGCCAATGCGGCCGGCGAGTGCGATCAGGTGGATCACCGCGTTGGTCGAGCCGCCGATCGCCGACAGCGTGCGGATCGCATTCTCGAAGGCCTGCTTGGTC
>JAFARH010000186.1 GCA_019245555.1 Betaproteobacteria bacterium | reverse complement strand
CTATGGGACAAGGTGAGAAATCAGCCACGCGGAGCGGAGCGCCACCCCGCGCTCTACGCGAGCGATTTGGACCCGAAGGCGCTCAACGCTACGCGACGCAATCTCGCCGAAGCTGGAGTCGAGCGCTGGACGAAGGTGGAGCGATCGGACGTCCTTGAGCGCGAAGCGCCGGCCGCGGCAGGCGTGATGATCATGAATCCGCCCTACGGCGAGCGCATGGGAACTCCAGAGGAGCTGGCGCAGTTCTATCCGAAGCTCGGCGACGCGTTGAAGAAGCGCTTCGCCGGCTGGCGTTGCTACATCTTCACTGCCGACATGCGCCTGCCGAAGCTGATCCGGCTCGAGCCGTCCAAGCGAACGCCGCTATGGAATGGCGCGATTGAATGCCGGCTGTACGAGTTTCAGATCGTGGCTGGAAGTCATCGTCGGCCCAGGTAATCCCAAGCCGGATTGCCGCCGGTGACGCGGGGCCCGTAGGCATATTTGAGACGCGGTATCCGAGTGCCGGCCTTGTGAGCAGGCAGCGACGCGTCGGCCGGATCCCAGCGCAGGCCGAGCTTCTGCATGAGGTTCAGCGCATCGAACGGCGCCCGTACTTTGACGTCGTTGTCGAAGTAGACGTAAACATCGCGCTTGTCGCGATGCCAAGCACGTATGCGCCGTGCCCAGCCCGAGAGTGCGCGCTCGGAATACCCGCTCGTATAGATCTTGATGTCGCCATGCAGCCGGACATAAACGAAGTCGGCGGTGACATGGAACATCTTGGGCCATTTGCCGGCGGTGTCGGCGACGACGAGGCCGATGCCGTGCTCGCGCAGGAGCCGCGCGAATTCGCCGGTCATGAAGCTGGGATGACGGATCTCGACCGCATGGCGCAACGGACGGTCGGCATCGATCGCAAGGCGCGAGCGACCGATCATTCGCTGGTCACGCCGCCGTGCGAGCGCAAGGGCGGTGCTGCTGGTTCGGGGCAGCATGCGGAAGAAGCGCGCGAGCCGCTCTGCGTCGAACCGGAACATCGGCGGGAACTGCCAGAGGAAGGGCCCTAGCTTATCGCGCAGGTTCAGGATGCCAGAAGCGAAGAAGTTGGCGAGCGGCTTCTCGATATTCTTCAGCCGCAGCATGTGGGTGATATAGCGCGAGCCTTTCACGGCGAAGACGAAGCCGGGAGGTGTCTCGTCGTACCACTGCTCGTAGTATTCCGGCCGCTGCAAAGAATAGAACGAGCCGTTGATCTCCACCGTCGGGAAATGCCGCCCGCAGAACTCGAGCTCGCGGCGATGGGGAAGCCCTTCCGGGTAAAATACCTTGCGCCACGGTTCATAGCGCCAACCTGAGATACCGATGCGGATCACGCGAGCCGGACTTTGGGCGGCTCGGCACGCCTTTTTGCTTCGTCGAGGGCCGCCTCGTCGGTAAGGTCGACTCGCAAGGGAGTCACGGAGGCGTAGCCCTGCTCGAGCGCCCAGCGATCGGTGCCCTCGTCGGTCGCTTGGACGGGGACGACGGTGTACCAGTAGTGCGTACGGCCCATGGGATCCTTGCCCGGGACCACTTTGCCGTCGTACTGGCGCACTGACTGCCGTGTCCAGACGATCCCGCGCGGCGTGGATGCTGGCAGGTTCACGTTCACGAGCCGCAGGCTTGGCAGACCCATGAGAAGGTCGAGGACTGCTGCGACCGAGGTCTTCAAGATCTCGAACTCGGGCTGCTCCGTATCCGTGGCGGGCGCGCTGAATGCAATGCCGCGCAATCCGAGCAGCGCCGCTTGCCTCGCGCCGGCGAGGGTTCCTGAGTGCCACAGGGCATTCCCCAGGTTCGTGCCGAGATTGATGCCGGAAAGGACGAGGTCGACGTTTTGCCACACGCAGGTACCTACGCCGACGCAGTCGCCCGGCGTTCCGTTGACCCGGTAGGCTTCGACGCCGGCTACGTCGAAGGGCAGCCGCGTGCGCTTGTAGGTCAGAGGGCGCGAAGCGCTGAGCGAGCTCGAAGCCGACGACATCTCGACGTCCGGCGCGACGATGCGCGTTTCGCCGAATCGGGAAGCCACCTGCGCCAAAGCGGCTATGCCGGGACTATAGACGCCGTCGTCGTTCGTGATGAGTATGCGCATAGGTATCCTTCTTGCGTAGGGCTTGCTTTCCCGTAGCAATTCACGTGCGCATAACTCTCATCCACAATCCCAAATCCGGCCGCGGCAAATGGACCGCGCGCGAGCTCGAGCGGCTGTTGCGCGATGCGAAACACAAGGTGCGCCACCACTCGGTCAAGGAACGGGGCTGGAAAGACGGCTTGCTGGAGCCGACCGACCTAGTGGTGGTCGCGGGCGGCGACGGAACCGTTGGAAAAGTCGCGCGCAGGCTCGCCGGCCGTTCAGTGCCGATGGCGGTGCTGCCATCGGGGACGGCGAATAACATCGCGCGGACCCTGGGCCAGATCGAGCATCCGTTCAAACGCCTCATCCGCGGCTGGCAGAGCTCTCGCCTGGTCAAGGTGGATGTCGGTGTGGCGCAGGGTCCCTGGGGCGAGCGCTATTTCGTCGAGGGTGTGGGGTTGGGGGTGTTTGCCGACCTTCTTTCCAAGCCCGCAAGCCCGGGCATCAAGAAGAAAAAAAATCCCGTGGAGCGCGGCCTCACCCGACTGCAGGAGATCGCGCGGCGTGCGCAGCCGGTCGAAGTCTCGGCGATGCTCGACGGTCGAGATATCTCGGGTGAATACCTGATGCTAGAGGCCGTGAGCCTGCCTTACGTCGGCCCCAATCTCCATCTCGCGCCGGACATGAAGGTGGGCGACGGCCACTTCTCCGTGATCGCAGTGACCAAGGCCGAACGTGCACGGCTGGTCGAATATCTCGAAAACTGGAAGGAAGACCGGGAAGACGTGGGCTTCCTTCCTTCGCTGCGCGGTCGCCGGCTTCAACTCGATTGGAGCGGTTTCCCCTTGCACATCGACGACAAGCTCATGCCCAAGCACGATGCCAAGGCCAAGGAGATGGCCGGGCCAGTCGAAGTGCGCATCGGTTGCTGCAGCGTCGAATTTCTGATCCCCGGCGATCCCAAGGCAAAGCGCGCACCCCGCGCCTAGGCGGTTTGGGGCGCGGCTTGCCCGCTCCAGCGATAGACCCAGCCCGCGAGCACGGCGCCGATCAGCGGCGCAACCCAGAAGAGCCAGAGCTGCTGGAGCGCCCAACCGCCGACGATCAGCGCCGGGCCCGTGCTGCGCGCCGGGTTCACCGAGGTGCCGGTGACCGGGATGCTAACGAGGTGAATCAGCGTGAGCCCGAGACCGATGGCGACAGGCGCGAAGCCTGCCGGTGCTCGTGAGTCGGTCGCGCCGAGGATGATCATCAGGAACATGAAAGTCATTGTGACTTCGGTGACGAAGCCGGCACCGAGCGAGTACCTGCCCGGCGAATGCTCGGCGTAGCCATTCGAGCCGAGCCCGCTCATGAGATCGAAGCCGCTCTTGCCGCTCGCGATGAGATAGAGGAGTGCGGCCGCCGCGATTGCGCCCAGCACCTGTGCGATGACGTACGGCAGGACTTCATTCCACGCAAAGCGGCCTCCCGACGCGAGACCAACGCTCACCGCCGGATTGAGATGGCAGCCCGAGATGTGCCCGATGGCGTACGCCATGGTCAGCACGGTCAACCCGAAAGCTGCTGAAACGCCCAGCAAGCCGATACCGATGTCCGGATAGTGCATTGCGAGCACGGCGCTGCCGCAGCCGCCGAGGACGAGCCAAAACGTGCCGATGAATTCCGCAATCATGCGAACGCGTAGCGTCATCACTTCCTCCCATGGAAATAAAAAAGGCCGCAGATGCGGCCTTTTTTAGGGTTGCAGAACTGATTCAAACGCGCATCTCAGACGATATCCAGGTGCTCGATGCCCTTGTTGAGATCCTTCTCTTTCGACATCTTGCTGTTCAGCTTGATGTTGAGGCGCACCTCGTTGGTGGAGTCGGCGAAGCGCAGTGCATCTTCATAGCTGATCCGGCCGTTCTCGAAGAGATCGAAGAGCGCCTGGTCGAAGGTCTGCATCCCCAGCTCCCGCGACTTCTTCATGATCTCCTTGATGCCGTGGATCTCGCCCTTGAAGATGAGATCCGAGATCAGCGGGGAGTTGAGCAGCACTTCCACCGCCGCGGCGCGTCCCTTGCCTTCCTTCAGCGGGATCAGGCGCTGCGACACAACCGCCTTCAGGTTGAGCGAAAGGTCCATCAAGAGCTGGTGGCGGCGCGCTTCCGGGAAGAAGTTGATGATCCGGTCCATCGCCTGGTTCGAGTTGTTGGCGTGCAGCGTGCCGAGGGCCAAGTGGCCGGTTTCGGCGAAGGCGATGGCATGCTCCATCACCTCCATCTCGCGGATCTCGCCGATCAGGATCACGTCGGGCGCCTGGCGCAGGGTGTTCTTGAGCGCCGCGTGCCAGGAGTCGGTGTCCACGCCGACTTCGCGCTGCGTGAACATGCAGTTCTTGTGCGGATGCACGTACTCGATCGGGTCCTCGATCGTGATGATGTGGCCGTGCGAGTTCTCATTGCGGTAGCCGATCATCGCGGCGAGCGAGGTCGATTTGCCCGAGCCCGTTCCGCCGACGAAGAGGACGAGGCCGCGCTTCGTCATGATCACGTCCTTCAAGACCGGCGGCAGCTTTAGGTCGTCGAAGTTCGGGATCGCCGTGGTGATCACGCGCAGCACGGCACCGACCTGACCCTGTTGCACGAAGCAATTGACGCGGAAGCGGCCGATGCCGGCCGGGTTGATGGCGAAGTTGCACTCCTTGTTCGCCTCGAAGTCCGCCGCCTGCTTGTCATTCATGATCGCGCGCACCAGCATCGCCGTGTGCTGCGAGGTGAGCGGTGTCTGTGACACCGGCGTCATCTTGCTGTCGATCTTCATCGCCGGCGGGAAGCCCGCGGTGATGAAGAGGTCCGAGCCCTTCTTCGCGAGCAGCGCCCGCAGAAGGTCGTAGATAAATTTCGTTGCCTGTTCGCGTTCCATGCTTTACCCCGCGAAGTTGTCTTTGTTGGTGGCCTTGCCGCGCGCTTCGGCCATGGAGATGACGTTCCGCTGCACGAGCTCCTGCAGGTTCTGATCGAGTGTCTGCATGCCGATCTGCCGGCCGGTCTGGATCGCCGAGTACATCTGCGCGATCTTGTTCTCACGGATCAGGTTTCGGATCGCCGGCGTGCCGACCATGATCTCGTGGGCCGCGACGCGTCCGGCGCCGTCCTTGGTCTTGAGCAGCGTCTGCGAAATGATGGCGCGGATCGACTCCGAGATCATCGCGCGGATCATGTCTTTCTCCGCCGCGGGGAACACGTCCACAATGCGGTCGATGGTCTTCGCTGCCGAAGACGTATGCAGCGTACCGAACACCAAGTGGCCCGTCTCCGCGCCGGAGAGGGCGAGGCGGATGGTCTCCAGGTCGCGCATCTCGCCGACCAGGATCACGTCCGGGTCTTCACGCAGCGCCGAGCGGAGGGCGTTGGCGAACGACAACGTGTGCGGCCCGACCTCGCGCTGGTTGATCAGGCACTTCTTCGACTCGTGCACGAACTCGATCGGGTCCTCGATGGTGAGGATGTGGCCGTGCTCGCTCTCATTCTTGTGATTGACCATCGCGGCAAGCGTGGTCGACTTGCCCGAGCCGGTCGGACCGGTGACGAGCACCACGCCGCGCGGCTGGTCGGCGAGGTCTTCGAAGATCTTCGGGGCCTTGAGATCCGCAAGCGAGAGGATCTTCGAGGGAATGGTACGCATCACCGCCGCGGCGCCGCGGTTCTGCACGAAGGCGTTGACGCGGAAGCGCGCCAGGTTCGGCACCGCGAACGAGAAGTCGCACTCGAGGTTTTCCTCGTAGAACTTGCGCTGCCCGTCGTTCATGATGTCGTAGATCATCCCGTGCACGTCCTTGTGCTCCATGGCCGGGACGTTGATGCGACGCACATCGCCGTGCACGCGGATCATCGGCGGCAGGCCAGAAGACAGATGCAGGTCCGACGCCTTGTTCTTGACGACGAAGGCGAGCAGCTCAGTCAGATCCATTAAAATCCTCCCAACGGGCGCGAAGGTTTTTTCTTCGCTGGTTCAAGCCATTATGAACGCAATCGCCGACAACCTGCAAGCTGTCAGAGCCCGCATCAGTCGGGCTCTGGAGGCCGCTCGTCGCGATGACAAAGCGGTGACTTTGTTGGCTGTTTCCAAGACGCATCCCGCGGCGAAAATTGCCGAAGCTCGGACCGCCGGCCAGCATGCTTTTGGCGAAAACTACGTGCAGGAAGCGCTTGAAAAGATGACTGCGGCGCCGGATCTCGAGTGGCATCTCATTGGGCCGCTCCAAAGCAACAAGACCCGCGTGGTTGCCGAGCGTTTCCAATGGGTGCAGACGGTCGACCGTGAAAAAATTGCAAAGCGGCTCTCGGAGCAACGCCCGGCTGCGCTTCCGCCGCTGAACGTGCTCATCCAGGTGAATGCTTCCGGCGAGGCGACCAAGTCCGGCGTCTCGCACCGCGCAGTCGAGTCGCTCGCCAAGGCGGTAGCTGCACTGCCACGTTTGCGGCTGCGCGGTCTGATGGCGATTCCCGAACCCGGCGCGCCGCGCGAGCGATATGCGGAAGTTCGCGCGATGTTCGACGGACTCAAAAGCCAATTCGGCTTCGATACCCTCTCGATGGGCATGTCCGACGATCTCGAGCTCGCTGTCGCCGAAGGCGCGACCATGGTGCGCGTGGGCACGGCGATCTTCGGCGAGCGGCAAAAGCCGAGGGCCGCAGCTTGAAGCTGGCTTTTCTTGGCGGCGGCAACATGGCGAGCGCGTTGATCGGCGGCTTGCTGGCGAAAGGCTACGCAGCGCGTGATATTTCGGTGGTTGAGCTTAGCCCTGCCGCGCGCGAGCACCTCGCCGAGCGCTACA
>JAFARH010000107.1 GCA_019245555.1 Betaproteobacteria bacterium | reverse complement strand
TTCTCCCGCGCTCTCGGATATCCGGCAGTCAGTCTGGAGCAAGCTTGCGCAGAACCTCTGGACTTCGACGCTATGCACGCTCACGCAGGGGAGCGTGCGCGAGGTCCAGGAAAATCCAGAGCTAAAACCGATCGCTGCTCGCGCCACAGAAGAGGCACGCGCTATCGCCCGGGCGCTGGACGTTGCGATAGAGCAGGCACCAAAGCGTCCGAGCCCATCCGCCTCTGCAGCAGCGCACAAACCGTCGATGCTGCAGGACTACGAGCGCAATCGGCCGATGGAAGTCGAAGCCCAGCTGGTAGCGCCTCTCGAGCTCGCGCGCTTGCAAAAAGTGCACACGCCGACGCTCGATTTTCTCGTGCCGCTCGTCATGGCCAAAGCGTCCGCGAAGGGCCTGTACACGCATTAAAATGCCCTCACCTGCCATGCCCAAGGCAAGACAACTACAAAGGGCACGGGGGGAGGAGCAGGCGGCGTCCCCGCTAGACGCGGCGTTCAAGCTCGTCGACTCCCTCGCTGTGCCGGTGTTCTTCAAGAGCCGCGACGGCCGATACCTCGGCGTCAATCGGGCGTGGGAAGATTTTTTCGGCATCAAGGGCGAGTCGTTCATCGGCAAGAAGCTCGTCGACCTCTACCCGCAGGATCCCGACATCGCCGAGCGCCATGCCGAAATGGATCGCGAGCTCTACGCCAATCCCGGGCGGCAGAACTACGAGATCACCGTGCGCGCGGCGAACGGCGAGCTGCGCGACTGCATCTACTACAAGGCAACGTATGCCGATGCGCGCGGCGAGGTCGCCGGCCTCATCGGCGCGATCGTCGATATCACCGCGCGCATCAACGCAGAGAGCGCGCTGCGGCAGAACGAGGAGCGCTGGCGCGCCATCGTCAATTCGGCGAACGAGGGCATCCTCGTCTACGACCGAGACCTCAAGGTGATCGCGGGCAACCAGGCGGCGGAGCGCATCATCGGCCTGCCGCTCGCCGAAATCGTCGGGGCAAATGGCTTCACGTCGCTCCTGCCTTGCGTCCACCCTGACGGCACGCCGGTGAAGACGGAAGACCGTCCGACGCGCATCATGATCCGCACGGGCAAGCCGCTCTCCGGGCATGTCATCGGCATCAAGCGCCCCGGCGGCGCGCACACCTGGCTTTCAGTGAACACCGGTTTCCTGCGCCAGCAGGATTCGGAGGATTGGTACGGCGTGGTGTCGAGCTTCACGGATATCACCGCGCAGAGAAATGCCGAGCACGCGCTGCGCCAGAGCGAGGAGCGCTATCGCCGCACCTTCGAGCTCGCCGGCTCGGGGCTCACGCAGGTCGGGCTCGACGGACGCTTTATCAAGGTGAACAAGGCGCTCTGCGAGATGCTCGGCTATCGAGAGGACGAGCTGGTCGGCATGTCGGTCAAGGACATCTCGCATCCCGAAGACCGCGACGCGGTCGACGAGCGCCGCAACCAGCTCTGGTCCGGCGAGGTGGACAACATCCAGCTCGAGAAGCGCTACCTGCGCAAGGATGGCGGCACGATCTGGGCCCACGTCGCGATCGCCATGGAGCGCGACAACGCCGGAAAACCGCTGTACGCGATTTCGGTGCTCGACGACATCACCTCGCGCAAGCAGAGCGACGCCGCGCTGCGCGAGAGCGAGGAGCGCTACCGCCGCACCTTCGAGCTCGCGGGCTCCGGCGTCGCGCACATCGGTCTCGATCGCAAGTTCATCCGCGTCAATCGCCGCCTGTGCGAGATCCTCGGCTACCCGGAGCACGAGTTGATCGGCATGACCGGCCGGCAGATTTCGCATCCCGGGGACATGGATGTCATCAACAAAGAGCGCGCAAGGATGGAGGCCGGCGAAGTCGACCACGTCCGCGTCGAGAAGCGCTACCTGCGCAAGGACGGCTCGACGGTCTGGATCACGTTCAGCATGGTGGTCGAGCACGACGAGCACGGCCATCCGACGTACGAAATCGCCATCTTCGACGACATCACCGAGAGAAAAGCGGCTGAGGAGGCGGTGCGGGAGAGCGAGGCGCGCTTCCGCAGCCTGACGCAGCTCTCCTCCGACTGGTACTGGGAGCAGGACGCGGATTTCGGCCTCAAATTCATGTCGCGCGCCATGGGCGAGAAAACCGGCCTCGAGGCCGCGGCGTACATCGGTCGCAAGCGCTGGGACCAACCCGCGCTCAACCTGACCGACGCCGATTGGGCGGCGCATAAGGCGACGCTCGAGGCGCACAAACCGTTCCGCGACTTCGAGATGGAGCGCGCGAACCCGGCCGGCGGCACGCGCTGGATCTCGGTCTCCGGCGAGCCGGTGTTCGACTCCAAAGGCCGTTTCACCGGCTACCGCGGGGTGGGTTCCGACATCACCGAGCGCAAGCAGCAGGAAGCGGAATTGAAGCGCGCGCACGACGATCTCGCCAGGAAAGCGGATGAGCTGCAGCGCTCGAACGCCGAGCTCGAGCAGTTCGCCTACGTTGCCTCGCACGACCTGCAGGAGCCGCTGCGCATGGTGTCCTCCTACACGCAGCTCCTCGGCCGGCGCTACGCCGACAAGCTGAAGGACGGCGACGCGCAGGAGTTCATGCACTACATCGTCGACGGCGCGGCGCGCATGAAGCAGCTGATCGAAGACCTGCTCGCCTATTCGCGCGTCGGCACCAAGGGCAAGGAATTCAAGCCGACCTCGATCGAGGCGCCGCTCAAGAAGGCGATCGGCAACCTGCGCGCGGCGATCGAGGAGTCGAGCGCCGCGGTGACCTGGGATCCGCTGCCGACGCTGGATGTCGACGAGATGCAGCTCGCCCAGCTCTTCCAGAACCTGATGGGCAACGCGCTCAAGTTCCGCGGCCAGGGCGTGCCGCGCATCCACGTCTCCGCCGAGGAGAAGGAAGGCGAGTGGCACCTCACCATCGCCGACAACGGCATCGGCATCGAGCCGCAGTACTTCGAGCGCATCTTCATGCTGTTCCAGCGACTGCACACGATGGGCGAGTACCCGGGCACCGGCATCGGCCTCGCTATCTGCAAGAAAGTCGTCGAGCGTCACGGTGGCCGCATCTGGGTCACCTCGACGCTCGGCGAAGGCAGCCAGTTCCACATCACGCTTCCTAAGAGAGACTTCCCATGACCGACGGCCGTTCGCCAATCGAGATCCTGCTGGTGGAAGACAACCCCGGCGACGAGCGCCTCACGCGCGAGGCACTGAAGGAAGGCAAGGTCTTCCACAAGCTCCACTGGGCCAAGGATGGCGTGGAGGCGATGGAGTTTCTCCAGCGCAAGGGCAAGCACGCCAATGCGCCGCGCCCGGACATCATCCTGCTCGACCTCAACCTGCCGAAGAAAGACGGCCGCGAGGTGCTGCAGGACATCAAGTCCGACGAGGCACTGAAGCGTATCCCGGTGGTCGTGCTCACCACGTCCAAGGCTGAAGAGGACGTGCTTCGCACCTATAACCTGCACGCGAATTGCTACGTCACGAAGCCCGTCGACCTCGAGAAGTTCATCGTGGTGGTGAAGTCGATCGACATCTTCTGGCTCACGGTCGTGACGCTGCCGCCGAATGGTCACTGACTAGATGCACAACGTCCTCCTCATCGAGGACAACCCCGGCGACGCTCGCCTGATCCGCGAGATGATTGCGGAGGACCCGCGCGCGCCGTTCACGATCCATTTTGCGGACCGCCTCGCCAAGGGGCTCGAGCATCTCTCCGCCGGCGAGATCGCGCTCATCATCCTGGACCTCTCGCTGCCCGATAGCTACGGCCTCGAGACCTTCACCAAGGTCTATACGCACGCGCCGGCCGTGCCGATCATCGTGCTTACCGGGCACGACGACGATTCACTCGCGCTCTCGGCAGTAAAAGGCGGCGCTCAGGATTACCTCGTCAAGAGTCGCCTCGACCGCGAGCTATTGCTCCGCTCGATGCACTACTCCATCGAGCGCAAGCGCTACCAGGTCCAGCTCGAGCACCAGGCGAATTACGACGCCCTCACCGGGCTGCCGAACCGCAACCTGCTGCACGACCGGCTCCGGCAGACGGTGTACTCGCAGAGAAATCCCCGGAACATCGCCGTCGTGTTCATGGACCTCGATCACTTCAAGTTCGTGAATGACAGCCTCGGCCATTCCACCGGCGACAAGCTGCTCAAGGCGATGGGCGAACGGCTGCGCTCCGTGCTGCGCGAAGGCGATACGGTCGGCCGGGTCGGCGGCGACGAGTTCGTGCTGATCCTGAACGACCAGTCGAACGAAGAAGTCATCTACCGCGCCATGCAGCGGATCACCGCGAAGGTCTCCGAGCCGATCACGATCGACGGCAAGGAGCTCTACGTCACCAGCAGCGCAGGCATCAGCCTATATCCGCAGGATGGTCGCGACGTCGATACGTTGCTGAAGAACGCCGACGCGGCCATGTACCGCGCCAAGGAGCACGGACGCTCGAACTTCCAGTTCTACACCTCCGAGATGAACGAGCGCGTGAACGACCGCCTCGCGCTCGAGCACGCGTTGCGCCGGGCGCTGGAGCGCAAGGAGTTCATGCTTCACTACCAGCAGAAGGTGGACCTGCGCTCGGGTTCAATCATCGGCGCCGAGGCACTCGTGCGCTGGAGCCATCCGGAGTGGGGCCTCGTGCGGCCCGCGCGCTTCATCCCGATCGCGGAAGAAACCGGCCTCATCGTGCAGCTCGGCGAATGGGTGATCCACGAGGCAGCGCGGCAGACGCGCGCGTGGCTCGACCAGGGGCTCACGCCGGGCGTCGTCTCGGTCAATCTCTCGGCGCGCCAATTCCGCGCCGAGGGCCTGGTGCGCACCGTGTCGCGCATCCTGCAAGAGACGGCGCTCGATCTGTCTATGCACGAGACGGCGCTCACCGAGAGCATGGTCATGCACAACGTCGAGGCCGCGATCGCGACGTTGCAGGGACTGAAGTCGCTCGGCGTCAGCCTTTCAGTCGACGACTTTGGCACGGGCTACTCGTCGCTCTCTTACCTCAAAGACTTGCCGATCGACACGCTGAAGATCGACCGCTCATTCGTGCGCGACATCCGCGGCGGCTCGGAGGCCGAGGATGGCGTGCTCGCGCAGGCGATCATCTCGCTCGGCCACGCGCTCCACCTGAGAGTAATCGCCGAAGGCGTCGAGACCGATGCCCAGCTGCACTTCCTCAAGCGCCATGGCTGCGACCAGGTGCAGGGCTTCCTCTACGGCGAGCCGATTCCGCCCGAGCAATTCGCGCAACTCCTCGATCGCGCTCGACAGAAAGGGATGAGGGCATGAAGCTTTTCCTGCTATTGGCCGCGCTTCCCATTGCGGTGGGCGCGCAAGAGCTTCACGTGCTCTCGGGCGGCGCAGCGAAGTCGCTGGTCGAGCCGATGGCGGCGTCCTTTCCGGGCGGCGAGGTCGATGTGCAATTCCAGCCGATGGGCAAGCTCTTCGAGTCGCTTTCGCAAGGCGCGAACGTCGACGTGGTGATCGTTACGCAGGAGATGGTTTCCCGCCTGCAAGCAAAACCGGGTGCGCGAGCCATCGCGCGCGTTGGTATCGGCGTTGCGGTGAATGAGAAGGCGCCGTCGCCCGATATTTCGACCGTCGAGGCATTCAGGAAAACGCTGCTCGCGGCGAAGTCGATCGTCTACATCGATCCGAAGGTGGGTACGAGCGGAAAGCATGTCGCGGAAGTGCTCGAGAAGCTCGGTATCGCGAGCGAGGTCAACGCGAAGGCGAAGCTCGGCTCCGGCGGTTACATCGTCGAGCCCGTAGGCAAGGGCGAGATCGAGCTCGGCATCCACCAGATCAGCGAGATCATGCCAGTGAAGGGCGTGAAGCTCGTCGGCGAGCTGCCGCGCGAGCTGCAGAAATACACCGTGTACGTGGCGGTGCCGATCAAGGCATCGCCGGCCGCGCTCGCGTTTATCGATCACCTGACAGGGCCGCAGGCCAGGGCTCGTCTTGCACAGGCGGGCTACACTCCCCCGGAGTGAACGCCAAAGCCCAGCCGGTCATCCTTGCCGTCGACGACGCGACGGACCTCCTCGCGCTGATGAGCAAGGCCCTGGGTACGAGCTACAAGGTCATCACAGTGGACAACGGCGGGGACGCGATTGCGGCAGCGAGCGGTGAGCCACGACCGGACCTGATCCTGCTGGACGTCGAGATGCCGAACGTGTCGGGCTTCGAGGTATGCCGGGCGCTCAAGGACGAACCGCGGACGGCCGACATCCCGGTCATCTTCCTCACCGGAAAGAACGAGGCGCAGGCACAGGTCGAGGGCCTGGAGCTTGGCGCGGTCGACTACGTCACAAAGCCGATCAACTCCAAGGTGCTGATGGCGCGCGTGCGCATGCACCTTGCGCTCTCCAACCAGCGCCAGGAGCTCGAGCGCATAGTCCAGGAGCGCACCGCGCAGCTTGAGAAGACGCGCAGCGAGCTCATGCTGCGCCTCGGTCGTGCCATGCAGATGCACGAGACCGCATCGGCGGGCAACCGTGCAGTGCGGCTTTCGGAATACGCGAAGCTCGTGGCGCGCGCTGCCGGCGCGAAGCCGCCGGTGTGCGAGGCAATGGCCATTGCTTCCCCGTTGCACGACATCGGCAAGCTCGGCGTGCCTTCGGAGATCCTGCAGAAGAAGGAGAAGCTTTCGGCCCCGGATTGGGAACGCATCCGCCGGCATCCGAAAATCGGCGCCGATATCATTGGCGAACAGGATGATCCCCTCCTCAAGCTCGCCCGGCAGGTTGCGCTCACGCATCACGAGAACTGGGACGGCTCGGGCTATCCCGACGGACTGAAAGGCGAGGCGATTCCGTGGCCGGGACGCGTCATGGCAGTCGTCGATACCTTCGAATCCATGACCGAGACCCAGTTCTATCACGAGCCGCGCAAGCCCGAAGAAGCCGCGGCGGAGATCGAGCGACTCTCGGGCAAGCGCTTCGATCCGAAGGTCGTCGAAGCCTTCAAGGCGGCGCTGCCAGCGATGCTGAAGGTGCGCGAGCAGCTTGCAGATGAGCTGGGCGAGATCATCAACCTGGACTTTGCCAAGCCGGCGGCGAAGAAAGCCAAATGAGCAAGCTCTACGACCAGCTGCAGAACGCCGAGCGCGAGCGGATCGAGCGCGAGAAGGCGGCCGAGCAGGTGGCGAGCACGCGCGTGGCAGAGGAGAAGCGCGGGCTCGATCTCGCGCGCGAGCGCCAGGCCGCCGAGGTCGAGCTGCGACGCCTGGCGCATGCGCGCGCCGAAGCCGAGGCGAAGGCGGCGCGCCTCGTCTCCGAGCGCGAGCGTGCCGAAGCGCAGGCGCTTTCCGAGGCGAAGAGCCGCGAAGAGGCGGAGAGGAAATCGGCGGCGCTCGCCGAGAGCCGGCGGCAGAAGGAAGAGGAAGCCGCCGCGCACGCCAGGGAGCGTGCCGAAGCGCAGGCGCAGGCGGCGGCCGCGGTGCGCGAACGCGCAGCCGCGGAGGAGCAGGCGCGGCGCGCGGTGCGCGATCGAGTGCAGGCTGAAAATCGCGCGCTGGAAGCGGCACGCGAGAAGAAGGTTGCCGAGGACAAGCTGCGCCGCGAGGCGGAGGACAAGGTCGCGGCGGAGGCCGACGCGGGTCGTCTTGCACGCGAGCGCGCCGAGATGGAGCGCGCTGCGATGGAGCAGGCGAGGGTGCGCGCGGAGAAGGAAACAGCCGCAGCTCAACTCGCCGAGGAACGACGGGCGGCCGAAGCCGATGCCGGGGCGAAGGCACTCAGGCGCGCCGAGGCGGATGCGGTCGCCCTGGAGGCGGCACGCGAGCGCCTCGCCGCCGAGGAGAAGCTATCGCGCGAAGCACAAGCGAGGGCAACGGCCGACGGCAAGGCTGCACGCCTCGCCGAGGAGAGAGCCGAGGCCGAGGCAACGGCCAAGCGCGCCGCCGAGCAGCGCGTCCGGGTCGACACGGTGGCGAGCCAGTCTGCACGCGCCGCCGCCGAGGCGAGTGCGAAGGCGCAGGCCGAGGCGGAAGCGCGCGCGCGGGCGGACGAGGCGGCTAGCAGCGCGGCGCTCGAGCGCTCAAGAGCGGAGGAGGCCCAGGCGCAGCGCGCGCGCGCGGCGGCAGCGGCCGAGCAGGCGGCGCTGCAGGCGGCGGCAGCGCGAGCGGCGGCCGAGGCCGAAGCCGATCGGCTCTCGCGCGAGCGGGCCGCCGCCGAGCTGAATCTGAAGCACGCGGCGCAGGAGCGCCATGAAGCAGAGACGCGAGCGACGCAGGCGGCGCGCGAAGCGGCCGACGCACGAGCGAAGGCGCTCGCGGAAGCGGCGGAGCGCGCCAGCGCAGAGAAAACACTCGCCGCCGCGACGCGTGAGCGCGCCGTTGCCGAGCAAAGGCTTGCCGAGCGGGCAAAGGCCGCGGAAGCCGCGGAAGCGGCCGCGGCGGCGGCGACCGAAGTGCGCCGCGCGGCCGACGAGGAGCTGCGCCTCGCGGCGCAGGCCCATGCCGAAGCCGACGAGAAGGCGAGCCAGGCGGTGCGCGCGCGCGAAGAGGCCGAAGCGCGCGCCGAGGCGGAGCTGCACGCGCGCATTGCCGCGGAGGAGCGGCGCCGGACCGCGGCGGAGGAGCTCGCCGCCGCGGAGGCGGCAGCGGCAGCGGAGCTGCAGGCGCGCATGGCCCGCGAGCGAGCCCTCAAGGCGGAAGCGGAGAAAAGCACCGAAGCCGAGAAGCGCGCGGCCGACGCGGCGCGCCAGCGTGTCGCCCTTGACGCGGAGCTGCGGCGCGGAGCGCAAGCGCGCTCCGAGGCCGATGCCGAAGCACTGCGCGCCGCGCGCGAGCGAGAAAAGACCGAGACCGAGGCGGCCAGCGAGCTGCAGCGCCGCCTGGAGGCGGAGCGCAAGAGCGAGGCTTCAGCCGCCGAAAAGGTCGAGGTGGAATCGCGCGTCACTGCGATCCTGCAATCGCGCATTGCCGCCGAGGAGGCTCTCCAGCGCAAGAGCGCCGAGGCCGCCGCGACTGCAGCGCGCGCTGCGGCGCTCGCGAAAGACCGCGTCGAACGGGAACAGACCTTGCGGGCGGCGCTTGCCGCGCGCGAGCAGGCCGACAAGCTCGCTGCGCGCGAGGCCGAGGACCGGGCCAACGCAGAGGCCAAGGCTACGGCAGCGCTCGAAGCGCGCAGCGCGACCGAGCGGCGGGCCGAGCAGCGTGCCAACGAGCGGATTGCTGCCGAAGCCGCGGTGCACGAGGCGATGCGCGCCCGGGTGGTTGCCGCTGACACGCTCGCTTCCGACCAGGAGCGCGCCGCTGCGGCACGCGATCGTCTGAAAACACTGCCGCGCCGCGGTTTGGCGCTTTGGATACCCGCAGCGATAATCGCGGCCGTCGTGCTGGGCTACCTCGCTGGATCGCGCACCACGGGCAAGGCGCCGCTCGCCGAGCCGCTGCAGCTGCGCCTCGAGCGTTCGCTCGGCACCTATCGTCCCTAAGGCGTTTTGGAAAGAGACAGCCGTACCCGCAGGTCCTCGCTCGGCGCGCTGACCCTCGCCGCGCTCGGCATCGTCTTCGGCGACATCGGCACGAGCCCGCTGTACGCCGTGAAGGAGACGTTCTCGCCCGACCACGGCATCGAGCTCAACCACACCTCGATCCTCGGCGGCCTCTCGACCATCTTCTGGGCGCTGATGATCATCGTCTCGCTCAAGTACGTGGTGCTGATCATGCGCGCCGACAACCGCGGCGAGGGCGGCATCATGGCGCTGATCGCGCTCGCGCAGAAAGCGATCAAGAAGCATCAGCAGTGGCGCATCCCGCTCCTCGTCATCGGCATCTTCGGCGCCTCGCTTTTCTACGGCGACGCCGTGCTCACGCCGGCGGTGACGGTGCTTTCCGCGATCGAGGGCCTCGAGGTCGGCACGAGAGCCTTCAAGCCCTATGTCGTGCCGATCGCGGTCGGCGTGCTGCTCGCCCTCTTTGCGCTGCAGGTGCGCGGCACGGCGACGGTCGGCAAGGTCTTTGGCCCGGTGACCATGACCTGGTTCATCGCCATCGGTGCCGCCGGTCTCTACGGCATCGTGCAGGCCCCGGCGATCCTCGCGGCGCTGAATCCGCTGCACGCGCTCGCCTTCGTCACGAGCCACGGCACCGCATCGTTCGTCGTTCTCGGGTCGGTGGTCCTCGCCGTCACGGGCGCCGAGGCGCTTTATGCGGACATGGGGCACGTCGGCAAGGGCGCGGTGCGCGTCGCCTGGTTCAGCCTGGTGGCGCCCGCGCTGATGCTCAATTACTTCGGCCAGGGCGCGCTCCTGATGGTCAATCCGGGGGCGGTGGAGAACCCCTTCTACCTGCTGTTGCCGGGCTGGTCGTTGTATCCGATGGTGGCGCTCGCGACGGCCGCTTCGATCATCGCCTCGCAGGCCGTGATCTCGGGCGCCTATTCGCTCACCCGGCAGGCGGTGCAGCTCGGCTTCCTGCCGCGCATGACCATCGTGCACACCTCGTCGCGCGAGATGGGCCAGATCTACATCCCGAGTATCAACTGGACGCTGTGCTTCGTCGTCATCGCCGCGGTGATCGGCTTCGGCTCCTCGTCGCGCCTCGCCGGCGCGTACGGCGTCGCGGTGACGGCGACCATGCTGGTCGATACGCTCCTTACCTTCTTCGTCATCCGCTACATGTGGAATTACCCGCTGTGGCTCTGCGTGCTCGCCACCGGCTTCTTCGCGTTCATCGACGTCACCTTCTTCAGCGCGACGCTCCTCAAGATCGCCGACGGCGGCTGGTTCCCGCTCGCCATCGGCGCGTGCGTCTTCCTCATCATGAGCACCTGGCGCCGCGGGCGCGAGATCCTGTTCCAGCGCCTGGAGGAGGGCGCGGTGCCGCTGAAGGGATTCCTCGATTCGCTCTTCAAGGACCCCCCGCACCGCGTACCCGGCACCGCCATCTTCCTCACCGCGACGCCCGACGCCGTGCCGCACGCGCTGCTCCATAACCTGAACCACAACAAGGTGCTGCACGAGCGCGTGGTCTTCCTCACCGTCGAGGTGCGCGACGTGCCGTGGATCGCCTTCTCCGACCGCGTCACCAGCGAGTCGATGGGCCACGGCTGCTGGCGCATCCGAGTGCGCTACGGTTTCATGAACCGCCCCGACGTGACCCGCGCGCTCGAGCTCTGCGGCGCGCTCGGCCTCGAGTTCGACATGATGGAAACGTCGTTCTTCCTCTCGCGGCAGAAGATCGTGCCGGTGCACGGCGGCGCGGGCATGGCGTTCTTCCGCGACCGCATCTTCGCCGCCATGACCCGCAACGCCGGCAACGTCACCGACTACTTCAACATCCCCACCAACCGGGTGATCGAGCTGGGGAGCCGCGTCCAGATCTGAGAAGAGTGTGAACTAGTTCCGCTTCCTGCATAGATTTTTGCGCGGACTGTACCTTTTCTATCATTTGAATACTTACGCCGGTCACCGTGTTTGCGCACGATGGCTGCAATGTTCAAGCTCGTGCCAGTGCGAGTCACCGAAGCCGCGAATGAAGCGTGGCTCGCCTTCCCACCGAAGCACGAGATCTCTGTCAGCCAGGTCGGCGAATACACCCGCGTGGTGCTGACCAAGTCGACGAACGACGTTCCCGCGCTTCCCCGGCCCGCCTGGGCCTAGGCGTCGTCCGCTAGCAGCCGGTAGCCGATACCGGTCTCGGTGACCAGATAGCGCGGCCGCACCGGATCTTCCTCGAGCTTGTCGCGCAGCTGCTTCATGTAGATGCGCAGGTAATGCGTGTGCTCGACGTGGGACGGCCCCCAGACCTCGCGCAACAGTTGGCGGTGCGTCACCACCATGCCGAGGTGCTGGGCGAGGCAGGTCAGCAGCCTGAATTCCAGCGCCGTGAGATGGACTTCCGCGCCGCTTTTCCTCACGGCGTGCTTCTCCAGGTCGACGGTCACGCTGCCCAGCTTGAGCGCGGGCCTGCCGGTTGCCGAGCGGCTGCCGTGGCGCAGCGCAACGCGCACCCGCGCGAGGAGCTCGCCGACGCCGAAGGGTTTGGTGACGTAGTCATCGGCGCCCGCGTCGAGCGCCTGCACCTTCGACTGCTCGAGGGCGCGCGCCGAAAGGACGATGATCGGCATGGGCGACCAGCTGCGGATCCTTCGAATCACCTCGACGCCGTCGAGGTCAGGTAGCCCGAGATCGACGATGGCGAGATCGGGCTTGTGCGTCCCGGCGTCGATCGTGGCGCGCTCGCCGGTGGCCGACTCGACCACGCGGTAGCCCTCGGCGCCCAGGGATGAGCGCAGGAACTGCCGGATGTCGGGCTCATCCTCGACGATGAGAACGGTCGTCACTCGGCAGGCACCCTCGGTTCTTCCTCCAAGGGCAGGGTGAAGCGGAATGCGGCACCCCTTTCGTGCCTGCGCTCTGCCCAGATCTTGCCGCCGTGCAGGTGCACGATCGCGCGGCATATGGCGAGGCCGAGGCCGACGCCGCCGATCGAGCCCTCCGTGCTGCCGCGATGGAACTTGGCGAAGAGCTGCTCGGGCTCGCCCTGGGGCAGTCCCGGCCCGCTGTCCTCCACCGAGATGACGAGCGAGTCCTCGCGACGGTCGGCGCGCAGCGCGATGCGCGTGTCGGCCGGCGTGTACTTGATGGCGTTCTCGAGAAGGTTGACCAAAACCTGCTCGATGAGGGCTGCATCGACCCGAACGAGCGGCAGTTTCATCGGCAAGTCGACCTCCACCGGATGGCTGCCGAGGCGCTCTTCCAACCGCCGCAGCACGGCGCCGACGATCTCACCGATCGCGTGCCAGTCGCGGTTGAGAGCGATGGCGCCGGCCTCGAGACGGGTCATCTCGAGCACGTTGCCGACCAGCTCGCCCATCTGGCGCGACTGCTCGTAGACCGAATGGGCGAGCGCCTTGCGCTCCTCGGGCGTCAGGCGCTCGCCGCGCTCGGCGAGGCTCGATGAGGCGCCGGCGATCACGGCGAGCGGCGTGCGCAGGTCGTGCGAAATCGAGGCGAGGAGCGCATTCCTCAGGCCCTCGGTCTCCGCCTGCACCTGCGCGCTCTGCGCCTGCTCGGCGAGCGTGGCGCGCTCCAGTGCGATGGCGATCTGGCCGGCGAACGTCTCGAGCAGGTGGAATTGCTCGGGCAGGAGCACGCGACGCGGATTGGCGGGCAGCACACCCACCACGCCCAGCGTCGCCTGCGATCCCTTGAGCGGCAGATACACGGCGCCGGCTGCCGGCAGCGTGTCGGTGCCGAAGCCCGCCGGCTCGCCGTGGTCCTGCACCCATTGCGCCACCGCCAGGTCGGCACCGCGCAGTGACGCGGGCAGGCTCTCGCCCCTCGGATAGTGCAGCCGCCTGTCTCCGTCCGGTAGAAGCACGACGACCTGGCCGTCGAAGACCTCGCTCACATGGCGCACGGCGACGCGCGCCATCGCTTCCTGCCCGCGCGTGCCGGCGAGTTCGCGCGTCATGGCGTAGAGAAGTGCCGTGCGCCGCTCGCGATGACCGGCCACGTTTGCCTGGAGGCGAACGCTGATGTTCAGGTTGGCGATGAGCAGCGCTACCACCAGCATGATCGCGAACGTGATCAGGTACTGGACATCGCTCACCGCGAAGGTCATGAGCGGCGGCACGAAGAAGAAGTCGAACGAGGCAACCGCGAGGATCGATGCGGTGACTGCCGGGCCGCGCCCGTAGCGCGCGGAGATCAAGGCCACCGCGAGCAGATACACCATGGCAATGTTGGTGAGCTCAAATTGCGGACTCATCCACAGGCCGGCAACCGTGCAGATCGCGGTCGCGGCGATGGCCCACGCGTACCCGGGCCAGCGGATCTTGCCGCTGGGCGGTGGCGCACCCAGGTAGGCGCGCGTGCGCGCGAGGAACGGACTGCGCAATGCCGCAGCCTCGTCCGCGCCGCCTACGACGTGCACGTCGATGCCCTCGGTCTTGGCCAGCAGCTCGCCGTAGGTGGAGGGACGGAACAGCCGCTGCCACAGTGCGCGACGCGGTCGGCCGATGACGACCCGCGTCACGTTGCGCTCGCGCGCGTATTCGGCGAGCGCTTCGCCGGCGCTGCGCCCTGAGAGCGTGACCGTCTCGGCGCCGAGCGATTCGGCGAGGCGCAGAAGCGCGATGCGCTCATTGCGCTTATCGTCTCTCAGGCGCAGGAGGTCGGGCGTTTCCACGTAGACCGCGATCCATTCCGCATGCAGCGCGTTCGCCAGGCGCTTCGTGGCACGAATCAGGCGCTCGCCCTGCTCGTCGGGGCCGAGCGCCACCATCAGCCGCTCGCCCGCGGCCCAGGTGGCGCGGATGCCCTTGACGTCGCGGTATTCGCGCATCGCCTTGTCGACACGATCGGCGGTGCTGCGTAGCGCCATCTCGCGCAGCGCGATCAGGTTTCCCTTGCGGAAGAAGTTCTCGATCGCGTTCTTCGCCTGCTCCGGGATGTAGACCTTGCCGGCTTGCAGCCGCTCGAGAAGCTCGTCGGGCGGCGTGTCGATCAGCACGACCTCGTCGGCGTTCTCGAACACCGAATCGGGCACCGTCTCTTGCATGCGCACGCCGGTAACGCCGGCAACGGTGTCATTCAGGCTCTCGATGTGCTGGACGTTGACGGTGGTGTAGACGTCGATGCCCGCGGTGAGCAGCTCCTCCACGTCCTGCCAGCGTTTGGCATGTCGCGGCTTCGGTTCGGCTTCTACCGGGTTGGAGTGCGCCAGCTCGTCGACCAGCAGCATCTCGGGCTTGCGCGCGAGGGCTGCATCGAGATCGAAGTCGCGCAAGGTGCGGCCGCGATAGACCGGCTGCAAGTATGGCAGGCGCTCGAGACCGTCGAGCAGCGCCTCGGTCTCGGCGCGGCCATGCGGTTCCACATAACCGACCACGACGTCGGCGCCTTTGCGCTTGCGGTCATGCGCGGCCTGGAGCATCGTGAAGGTCTTGCCGACGCCGGCGGTGGCGCCGAAGAAAATGGTGAGTCTGCCGCGCCGGGCCTTCGCCTCCTCGCGCTGCACGCGCGCGAGGAGCGCGTCGGGATCGGGGCGGACGGCGCTCACGCCGTCACTTTAGCCGCTTTTTTCCAGGGCATTCATGATGGCGCGCATTACCATCGCCGTAGCAGCGGGCTGCAGCGCGATCCTCACCTTGTAGCGCGGCGTGCCGTCGATCGGGGCGATAGTGATGCGCTCGAGTGCTTCGTTTGCCGCGGCACGCGCGGTGTCGACGACGAGATTGGTCTCGCCGGCTTCGACGACGAACTCGATCGACTGGATCACCGGCCGCAGGTCGGCGTCATGCCTGGGCGAGATAGGCGTTCGCCAATACCCAAACCAGGATGCCGACGCAAACCGCGACGGAAGTCAGCGAAATGCGCTCGGTCGTAGCGCCCGAGAGGCCGTACACGCGATGAGCCATGGTTTTCATGCTCTTCAGCGTACGCTGCGCGCCATATAAGTTGCGTTAAGACCGGCATCAGGACTCGCACGACTTCAAGAAGAGCAGTGCCGCGAGGATCAATGCCGGAATAAGGATCGCGACGAGCTCGTCGAGCCACTTCTGCTTCATTTGGTTGCAGCGTCGAGCGCGAGGTTGAGCTCGAGCACGTTCACGCGCGGCTCGCCGAGGACGCCGAGCTGCCGGCCTTCGGTATAGCGCTCGACGAGCTCCTTGACCTTGGCTTCGGGCAGCGAGCGCGTCTTGGCGACGCGCGCGATCTGGTACTCGGCGGCCGCGGGCGAGATGTGCGGATCGAGGCCCGAGCCGGACGCGGTGACAAGATCGACCGGGATCGATTTCGCCGCGTCGCCGCCGGCGTCGCGCAGCGCCTTGACGCGGCCTTCCACCGCCTCTTTCAGCGCCGGATTCGTCGGTCCCTGGTTGGTGCCGGAGGAAGCGGCGCCGTTATAGGGCTGTGGCGACGTGCCCGAAGGACGGCTCCAGAAGTACCTCGGATCGGAGAACGGCTGGCCGATGAGGCGCGAGCCGAGCACCTTGTCGTCCTTGACGATCAGGCTGCCGTTCGCCCTGTCCTTGAAGATGGCCTGCGAGATGCCGGTCACGGCCAGGGGATAGGCAACGCCGGTGATTACGGTGAAGACAAGCAGGGCGCGGATCGATTGGAGTGTGGTTTGCAGCATGGCGTTCTCCTAGGCCAGTCCGAGCAGGGCGAGGATGACGTCGATCGCCTTGATGCCGATGAACGGCACGATGATGCCGCCCAGCCCGTAGATCCAGAGGTTGCGCTCGAGCACCGCGGCGGCGCCGATGGCCCGATAACGCACGCCTTTCAGCGCAAGCGGAATGAGCGCCGGGATGATGAGCGCGTTGAAGATGACCGCCGAGAGAATCGCCGACTGCGGCGTCTCGAGGCGCATCACGTTGAGCACGTTCAGCTCCGGGTAGGTGGTGGCGAATGCGGCCGGGATGATGGCGAAATACTTGGCGACGTCGTTCGCGATCGAGAACGTGGTGAGCGCGCCGCGCGTCATCAGCATCTGCTTGCCGGTCTCGACCACCTCGATCAGCTTCGTCGGATTGGAGTCGAGGTCGACCATGTTGCCGGCCTCTTTCGCGGCCTGCGTGCCGGTGTTCATCGCCACCGCGACATCGGCCTGCGCAAGCGCCGGTGCGTCGTTCGTGCCGTCGCCGGTCATGGCCACGAGGCGGCCCGCTGCCTGGTGGTCGCGGATGAGCTTCAGCTTCGCTTCCGGCGTCGCCTCGGCCAGGAAGTCGTCGACGCCGGCTTCCGCGGCGATCGCCGCGGCGGTGAGGCGGTTGTCGCCGGTGATCATCACGGTCTTGATGCCCATGCGGCGCAGCTCGCCGAATCGCTCCTTTATGCCCCCTTTGACGATGTCCTTCAGCTCGATCACGCCAAGCACCCGCTTGCCATCGGCGACGACCAGCGGGGTCGAACCGCGGCGAGCGACTTGCTCCACGATCACGGAGAGCTCGCGCGGTACCTGCCCGCCGGCCTTCTGGACGTGATCCTGGATGGCATCCGATGCACCCTTGCGCAGCTGGCGGCCGTCGAAATCGACGCCGCTCATGCGGGTATAGGCGGAGAAGGGTACGAACTTCGGGTGCAGCGAACCGAGGTCGCGCTCGCGCAGGCTGTGCTTGTTCTTGGCGAGCACCATGATCGAGCGGCCTTCCGGAGTCTGGTCGGCCATCGACGCGAGGTGCGCTGCCTCGGCAAGTTCGCGCTCGTTCACGCCTTGCACGGGCAGGAAGGCGGCCGCCTGGCGGTCGCCGAGCGTGATCGTGCCAGTCTTGTCGAGAAGGAGCACGTCGACGTCGCCCGCGGCTTCTACTGCGCGGCCGGACATGGCCATCACGTTCTTCGCAATCATGCGACCCATGCCGGCGATACCGATGGCGGAGAGCAAGCCGCCAATGGTGGTGGGGATCAGGCAGACCAGGAGAGCGACGAGCGTGGTGATCGACACCGGCGTGCCCTTCTTGGCGAGCTCGACCGAGTAGAGCGCATACGGCAATAGCGTCGCGCAGGCGAGCAGGAACACGAGCGTCATCACGACGAGCAGGACCGTGAGCGCGATCTCATTCGGCGTGCGCTGGCGCTTGGCCGCCTCGACCATGTTGATCATGCGGTCGAGGAACGATTCGCCGGGGTTCGCCGTGACGCGCACGACGAGCCAGTCGGAAAGGATGCGCGTGCCGCCCGTGACGGACGAGAAATCGCCGCCGCCCTCGCGGATGACCGGGGCGGACTCGCCCGTGATGGCCGATTCATCGACCGACGCGACGCCTTCCACGATCTCGCCGTCCGCCGGGATCACGTCGCCGGTCTGCACGACGTAGAAGTCGCCCGCGCGCAGCGTCGCGCCCGGCACGTTCTGCCATGCGGCGTCGCGCTTGGGTGCGCTCAGCTTCTTCGCCATCACTTCCTTGCGCGCGGCGCGCAGGCTCGCCGCCTGGGCCTTGCTGCGGCCTTCGGCGAGCGCCTCGGCGAAGTTGGCGAAGAGCACCGTGAACCAGAGCCAGACCGAGACCCAGAAGATGTAGGCCGCCGGGGCCTCGCCCTTGCCGAACAGCGCCTGCAGCCAGAGGCCCGCCGTGAGGATGGCGCCCACATAGCAGACGAACATGACCGGGTTGCGCCATTGCGCTTGCGGCGAAAGGCGCTTCAGCGATTCCCAGAGCGCCGGGGTGACGAACCGCGACTCGAACATCGAGCGCATGCTGCCGGCCTGGGCTGCGCGCAGGTCGCGCAAATTGGTTGCGGTTTGCGTGGTCATGGCAGTCCTTACTTGAGGGCGAGCATCTGCACATGCTCGACGATCGGGCCGAGCGCGAGCGCCGGCACGAAGGTGAGCGCGCCGACGAGCAGCACCGTGCCGATGAGCAGCACGACGAAGAGCGGCGTATGCGTCGGCAGCGTGCCGAGGCCCGCAGGCACGGTCTTCTTCGCAGCGAGCGAGCCGGCGACGGCGAGCGCCGCGATGATCAGCGGATAGCGCGCGAAGAGCATCGCCACGCCGAGTGCCGAGTTATAGAAGGGCGTGTTCGCGGAAAGCCCGCCGAACGCGCTGCCGTTGTTATTTCCAGCCGAGGAGAACGCGTAGAGGATCTCCGAAAACGCGTGCGCGCCCGGATTGGCGACGCCGGCGCGGCCCGCCTCGGCCATCACACCGACCGCGGCTCCGATCAGGCAGACGAGCGGCGGCAGCAGGATGGCGATCGACGCCATCTTCATCTCGAAGGATTCGAGCTTCTTGCCGAGGTATTCCGGCGTGCGCCCGATCATCAGGCCGGCGACGAAGACGGCGATCAGGACGAACATGATCATGCCGTACAGGCCTGAGCCGACGCCGCCGAAGATCACCTCGCCAAGCTGCATGTTCCACATCGGCACCAGCCCGCCGAGCGGCGTGAACGAATCGTGCATCGCGTTCACCGAGCCGTTGGATGCGTCGGTCGTGACGTTCGCCCAGATGGCGGAATTGACGATGCCGAAGCGCACCTCCTTGCCTTCCATGTTTCCGCCAGAGGACATTGCCGTCGCGGTCGTGTCGGCGCCTGCCTTCGCGAGCATGGGATTGCCGTACTGCTCGGCCCATACGGCGAACGCCATGAGGACGATCATCACGATGCTCATCGCCCAGAGGATGGCCCAGCCCTGCCGCACGTCGCCGACCATGCGGCCGAACGTGATGCAAAGCGCTGCAGAGACGAGCAGGATCGAGATCATCTCGAGGAAGTTCGATAGCGGCGTCGGGTTCTCGTATGGATGCGCGGAGTTCACGTTGAAGAAGCCGCCGCCGTTCGTGCCGATCTGCTTGATCGCGATCTGCGAAGCGGCCGGGCCAAGCGGCAGGGTCTGCTCCTGCGTGCTCTTCTTTTCCATGACCGGCTTGCCCTCCTTGTCCGTCAAGGGCTTGCCGTCAGGACCGTTCTTCGCTTCCTCGTAGTCGACCTTCTCGATCGTCTGCGCGGTGGCGTAGGGACCGAAGGTCTGCACCACCCCCTGGCTGACGAGCGCGAGCGCAAGGACAAACGAGAGGGGGAGCAGCACGTAGATCGTCGTGCGTGTGAGATCGACCCAGAAATTGCCGATGGTCTGGGCCGAGCGGCGTGTGAAGCCGCGGATCATCGCGATCAGCACGGCGATGCCCACGGCGGCCGAAACGAAGTTCTGCACGGCGAGCGCCAGCATCTGCGTCAGATAGCTCATGGTCGACTCGCCGCCGTAGCCCTGCCAGTTCGTATTGGTGGCGAAGCTCACTGCCGTGTTCCAGGACGAATCCGGCGAAACAGCGCCGAGGTTGGCTGGGTTGAGCGGCAGCATGTGCTGGAGCCGTTGGAACGCGTAGACCACGACCAGCCCGACCAGGTTGAAGATAAGGCACACCACCGCGTACTCGGTCCAGCGCATTTCCTTCGCCGGATCGACGCCCGAAGCTCTATAGGTGAAGCGCTCAAGCCAGCCGAGCACCGGCGTCATGAAGGTGCGCTCGCCTTGGAAGACGCGCGCCATGTATTCGCCGAGCGGCTTGGCGAGCGCGAGCAGCACGACGATGTACAGCCCCGACTGGACGAGGATGTTGGAGATCACGAGAAGTCCTCCGGCCGGAAGAGCGCCCAGACGAGATAGATAGTCAGGCCGACCGTGACGATGGTGCCGATGATGTAAAGGACGGTCACTTGTCGCTCCTCACGCGCTCGAAGAAATGCGTAATGCCGATGAAGACGGCGAAAAATGCGATGGAAACGAGGAGAAAGATCAGGTCAGCCATGACGGGTTTCCTCTTTTTTCGACGGCGCACTGCGGTTACTAAGGGCGGGCGTCGCGATCACGGCGGTCCTTGTAGATGAGCACCGCCCATAGGGCGGCCACATACACGAGCCAGGCGATGATGAAGACGGTGCCTTTCATGGTGCAATGTTGGGCAGGGCGGCGTAAAACCAGCGTAAGAACGGGCCTGCTGGCTATTGGACACGAGTCCGGACCGGGCCTATTGAGTTGAAACAAAAGCGATTAACGTGGAGCGCCGCGCGGCATAAAAATCCCGTAAAAATTGCCGCCGGTGTGCCTTGGTTCAAGAGCCGTCCCGGGCGCCCGGCTAAGCTTCCGAATCTTGGCCGCCCCGCAGCCGCAATCGCGGCAATCGACCGCAACGCTCTCGCTCCTCGCGCTCGGCGTCGTCTATGGCGACATCGGCACGAGTCCGCTGTACGCAGTGAAGGAAACGTTCAATCCGGACCACGGCATCCCGCTGAATGCGGCAAACGTGATGGGGGGCGTATCGACGATTTTCTGGATCCTCATGATTGTCGTGTCCCTGAAGTACGTGACGCTCGTCCTGCGTGCGGACAACCGGGGTGAGGGGGGCATCATGGCGCTCCTCGCGATGGCCACGGGCTCGGTGAAGAAGCATCCGGAGTGGACCGCGCCGCTCCTCGTCCTGGGCGTATTCGGCGCTTCCCTGTTCTATGGCGACGCCGTGCTCACGCCCGCCATCTCAGTGCTCTCCGCGATCGAGGGGCTGGAAGTAGGCACTGCGGCCTTCAAGCCGTACATCGTGCCGCTCGCGACCGGCATCCTGGTGGCGCTGTTCCTGATCCAGAAGCAGGGCACCGGCTTCGTCGGCCTGCTGTTCGGGCCAGTAATGGTGCTCTGGTTCATTTCGCTCGGCGTGATCGGCGCGTGGCAGATCGGCCAGCATCCTGCGATCCTCGAGGCGCTGAATCCCGTGCATGCGCTGCGCTTCGTCACGGGTCACGGTTTCGCCTCGTTCGTCGTGCTTGGCTCAGTGCTCCTCGCGATTACCGGCGCAGAGGCGCTCTATGCCGATGTCGGACATTTCGGCAAGAGGGCCGTCCGCATCGCATGGTTCGGGCTTGCCGCGCCGGCCCTGGTGTTGAACTACTTCGGCCAGGGGGCGCTCCTCATTTCCACGCCGAAGGCGCTGGAAAATCCGTTCTACCTCTCGTATCCAGAGTGGGCCCTCTACCCAATGGTGGTGCTCGCCACCATCGCCACCGTAATCGCGTCTCAGGCGACCATTTCCGGCGCCTATTCCATGACACGCCAGGCGATCCAGCTCGGCTACCTGCCGCGCATGGATATCGAACACACCTCGGCCAAGACCTTCGGCCAGATCTACATCCCGGCGGTGAACTGGACGTTGCTCTTCGTCGTCGCAGCGGCGGTCATCGGCTTCGGCTCGTCGACCCGACTCGCCAATGCCTATGGCGTGGCGGTGATGGGCACGATGCTGGTGACGACCTTTCTCACATTTTTCGTCATCCGCTTTGGCTGGGGATATCCGCTTTGGCTCTGTTTGCTGGCCACGGGCTTCTTCATGGCAATCGATTTGACCCTCTTCGGCGCTGCGCTTCTCAAGATTCACGAGGGCGGCTGGTTCCCGCTTGCGCTGGGCGCGATCGTGTTCCTGATCATGGCGACCTGGCGTCGCGGCCGGGAGATCCTCGCCGAGCGATTGCAGCAGGATTCAGTGCCACTAGGTCCGTTCATGAAATCGCTGCTGAAGGATCCGCCGCAGCGCGTCGAGGGCACGGCGGTCTATCTGACGGCTACTCCGGACGCGACGCCGCAGGCGCTGCTCCACAGCCTCAAGCACTTCCAGACGCTGCACGAGCGCGTCGTGTTCCTCACCATCGAGTTCCGCGATGTGCCCTGGGTGCCTTTCGAGGAGCGCGTAATCTGCGAGCGCCTGGGTGGCAACTGCTGGAAAGTGCGTGTGCGCTACGGCTTCATGAACCGTCCGGATATCACGCGTGCACTTGACCACTGCGGGGCCCTCGGCCTCGAGATCGACGCGATGCAGACGTCTTACTTCGTCTCACGCCAGCGCGTCGTGCCGAGCGCCGGCCCCGGCGGCATGGCGCTCTGGCGCGAGCGCATCTTCGCGGCCATGGCCCGTAACGCTGGCAACGTCACCGACTACTTCAATATCCCGACGAACCGGGTGGTGGAGCTCGGGACGCGGGTGCTGATCTAGGTAAAGGCGGCGTTAAGGCCGCGAAATACGACCTTGCCCGGGCCATGAACGGGCGCACAATGGGACGGCTATGAACGAGCAAGTGGCCCGGCCGGCTCCGGCCGCCACTGGAGTCTTCGGCGAGTACAGCCCGGCAGTCACCTGCGCAGCCGGTGTGATCCTAGTGCTTGCGATTGCCACCATCGACCGCCTGACTGGCTACGACCTGCATCTCGGCATCCTGTATCTCGTGCCGATCACGATGGTGACGTGGGCCTGCGGCGGCAAATGGGGTCTCGGGATTGGCGTAGTCGCCACACTGGTGTGGGTGGCGATCTTCCGCGGAGAGCACCACTACGCGAACAGCTTCTTCTTCTACTGGGACGCCA
>JAFARH010000075.1 GCA_019245555.1 Betaproteobacteria bacterium | reverse complement strand
GGTCGTTGTACTTCGTGGACTTCTCGAAGTTGAGCAGGTCCTTCACCTGATCCTCGATCACCCCTGCGCCGGCCGCCTTGATTGAGCGCTGATTACCGCAGTAGTCGCACTGCACCGAGCGCGATACGTAGAGGCGGCAGAGCTCCTTGATCGCATGGTCGCAGACACCGCGGTGGAAAAGATCGCGCCATGAATTCGCGAAGGACCAGAACGCTGCCGGCACATGCGCGCGCACCGCCGAGCTCTCCGGCCGCGGCGTGCCTTCGCGCTGGCAGCGCTCCATCTCCCCCCGCATCTGCGCGTCCATCTTCTCCAGCGGGAAATAACTGATGCGTTGCTTGCCTGCCATTACCTTCTCCTACGTGGATTTCATCGGTGGATAGTCTCGCGACCACACCGGGTGCTTGAGGAACTCGGTCGGGTTATAGGTCCAGAACTGGCTCACCTTGGGATAGGTGTGGATGTTCTCGTTGACCAGCTTGCCGTCCTTCTTCTCGACCTTGCGGATATAGATGTTGCCGACAACGTTGCCGTACTCATCGAACTCGATCGGCCCGCGCAGCGTGTCCACGCGCACGGCGCGCAGCGCCTTGATGAACGCCTGCTTGTCCTCGATTTTTCCCTTCAGCGCACCGATGGCGGCCGCGAGCACCTCGCCATATAGATAGGTGCCGGAGGCGTACTGTCCCGGGTCGTAGCCGTTTTCCTTGACGTAGGTCGCGACGAAGCGCTTGTTGATCGGATTATCGAGCTGCGCCGTGTACCAGCAGCTCGACAGCTTTCCGATGGCGTAGTCACCCATGTTGCGTACGGCCACTTCGTCGAACGCGGTCATGCCACCGACGATGGGCGTCTTCAGGCCGTATTCGTTGAACTGCTTGAGGAAGCGAAAGCCGTTCGCGCCAGCGAAGCCGAGGAATATGCCGTCCACATCCGGCTTGATCTGCGCGATGTAGGAGCCGTAATCAGGCGCGTTAAGTGGCGAGAAGAGCTTCTGCGCGACCGTGCCGCCGGCGTCCTCGAATACCTGCTGAAAGCCGCCAAGCATCTCGTGCCCGTAGGCGAAATCGTCGGCGATGACCGCCATGCGCTTCCAGTTCAGCGTCTTTGAGCAGTAGTCGGCCATTGGGTACGCGCACTGCGCCGACGTCGAAGTCGCGCGCACGAACCATGGATTCGCCTTGCGCTGCGTCATGTCTTCGGCGCCGGCAACCGGAAGGACCGGGACTTGCGCGGTGCGGATGTAATCGTCCATCGCCAATGCTTCGAAAGCAGCGAGCGGGCCAACGACCGCCTGGACCTTTTCACGCTCGACGAGCTCCTGCATCTTGGTGCGCGCCTGGGCTGGCACGCCGCCCGAGTCCGCGACCGTCAGCTCGACTTTGCGGCCGCCGAGCGTGTAATTTTTTTCCTTCAGGAAAATGGTTAGCCCGCGCTCCATGTCGATGCCGCCGGAAGCGAGCGCGCCCGTCTTGATTGTTAGCAAGCCGAGCCGGATCGGCTCCGACTGCGCGCGCAGGATCGACGGAAAGCCGAGCGCATAAGCACCCGCTGCCGTGCCCGTTACTTTCAGAAACTTGCGACGTTGCATTGCCATGAGGTCCTCCTCCTCGAAGCTAGGCTATCACCTCTCGGCTTCGATCATCGAGAAGCCGGGCTCGGCAGCGAGGCAATGTGCCTCGGGCAGCTTGAGCTCGCGGCGCACGACGTTCGTGCCGAGCACGATAGAAACCATCTTGTAGAACGCATGTCGCCGGCTCATGCCTTCGCGGCCCATGCCGCAATCGGAAGCGAGGACCAGCCGCTCGGCCGGAATGTGCTCGAGCGCCTTGCGCACCAGGCCCGCAACCTGGTCGGGCGTCTCGACCTGCAGCGTGTGGTGATCGACGACGCCGATGCAAACCTTCTTGTCTTTTATCTTCTTGCCGATGGCCTCGAGGTCCATGCCGCCTGAGCTGCACGTCTCGAAGGTGATCACATCGGCATCTACGCGATTCAACGCATCGAGCGCCGGCACATAGCTCGGTTGCTTGGCGAAGAGACGCTGCGCGGCGGGGTTACCCCAGCCCGTATGGCACCAGATCTCCGTCTTCGCGCGCAGGCCGCGAACGGTGTTGTTGAAAACCTCGACCATGAAGTCGGCGTTTAGCACGGCATCCGACAAGCCCTTGGCGGCGAGCAGGTGGATCTGCGGCTCTTCCATCTGAATCACCTTGCAGCCGGAATCGGCGAGCTCGTGCAGCTCGGCGTTCAGCGCATCGCTGATGGCGAGAATGCTCTTCCTCAGATCCTTGTAGTGTAGGTCGTGCACCGCCATCGCGATCAATTCGGGCGTGATCGTGCCGAACTTGACCGGTTTCTGCGTCTGCCGTTGCGCCGCTTTCCAGATCGGCGTGTAGCGCAGCTTTCCTCGGCCGACCGGACCGACGAGATCCGGCATGAGGCGCGTCTCGAGCACGTCATGAAGGATGTGGCCGGGCTTCGTCGGAATTCCGGACAGCCCGCCTTTCACCTGATAGGGCCGCGCGTCGCCGAAGCCATCCATATGGAGCGGCGCATACGAGAACCAGTTGTGTCCCGCGACGTCGGCGTCGAAACGGCAATCGCCGTCGGTCACGATGTCGAGCCCGGCGACCTCCTGGTCGCGCACATAGACCGAGACCGCATCCAAGTACTGCTCGCGGTAGGTGCGGTCGACCATAGCATCGCGAAAGTCGCGGCTGCCGAGATTCTGCG
This sequence comes from Betaproteobacteria bacterium, assembly GCA_019245555.1. GTDB lineage: Bacteria > Pseudomonadota > Gammaproteobacteria > Burkholderiales > SG8-39 > SCGC-AG-212-J23. The sequence continues at coordinate 6,412 of JAFARH010000075.1, read as the reverse complement.
TATACCAGCCGGGCCGCGGCAGCGAGCCGATGATGCTTGTGGGCAGTACGACTCCGGCGGTCGCCTTATACATCAGCTCAACCCGTCGCCGACTTTCACGTTCTCCGGCTTGAGCTCGAGCCCCGAGGCCTTCGCCTCCATCAGGAGCAGCGTAGAGAAGTCCTGCTCGGTCATACCCTGCCCGATCATTTGCTGCAGCAGATCGCGCGTCAATGATGTCAGCGGCATCGGCACTTCAAATTCGCGTCCGGCGTCGAGACCGAGATCCAGATCCTTGCGCAGCAGCTTGGGCGTAAACGTCACGTGAAAGTCGAGATTCACCAGCGCCGGCGTCTTGTAGCGCGTGAACATCGAGCCCATTACGCTCTTGTTGAGAAAGTCGAGGAACGCATGCCGCGGCATGCCGGCCTTCTCGGCGAGGACGGTGATCTCGCACAGGTTCTGGATCACCACCCCGAGCATCACGTTGTGGCAGATCTTCGCGATGCGCGCGAGCTCCCCTTCGCCAACGTAGCTCGAGCCGATGCCCATCATCTCGAGGTAGGGCTTCGCTTTCTCGTACGCTGACTTCGGCCCGGAGACGACGAATGTCAATTTCCCGGCCTTGATCACCTTGGCGTTGCCGCTCACCGGCGCGGCAAGGTATTCGACCCCCTTCTCCTTCAGCATCTGCCGCAGCTCGGCGGATCCTTCCAGCGATATTGAGGAACACTCGACGATCATTTTCGGCTTGCCCTTGGCTAGAGCCTTGCCGATGACCTCCTTCACATCGTCGATAGTCGACACCATGACGAAGAGGATGTCCTTGGTCGACAGCTCCTCGAGCTGGTTGACCACTTTGGCGCCGTACTTCTCCAGCGGCTGCGCTTTTTGCTTGGTGCGGTTCCAGACGGCGATGTCGCAGCCGCCCTTCGCCAGGCGCTCGGCCATGGCATAGCCCATGCGGCCGGTGCCGATCCAGCCGAGCTTTTCAGTAGGGGTTGGCAATTGGCAAATCCTCTGCGGGGTAGAGCGAGATGATCTTGGCGCCCTTCGGGGTAAGGATGACTTCTTCCTCGATGCGCGCAGCCGAGACGCCGTCCGACGCGGGGCAGTAGGTTTCCACGGCGAACACCATGCCGGCCTTGAGCTCGATCGGCTCGCGCAGCGAGGTGAGGCGCGAGATCAGCGGCCGCTCGTGCAGGCCGAGCCCCAGGCCGTGGCAGAAGTTGAGCCCGAAGGCATCCATCTCGCTCGCGAAGCCGATGTCCTTCGCCTCGGGCAGCGCGCGGGCGATCTTGTCGCTCGACATACCTGGTTTCAAGAGCTCGATGGCCTTGTCCATCCATTCGCGCGCCTTCTTGTACGCCGTGCGCTGAGCGGGCGTGGCGCGGCCGACGTTGAACGTACGGTAATAGCACGTGCGGTAGCCCATGAACGACTGGATGATGTCGAAGAACGCCTGGTCGCCCGGCCGGATCAGGCGATCGGTGAAGTTATGCGGATGCGGGCTGCAGCGCTCACCCGAGATCGAGTTGATCGCCTCGACGCAATCGGACCCCATCTCGTAGAGCCGCTTCGTGGCGAGCGCCACGATTTGCGATTCCTGCACGCCCGGCTTTAGCGCTTCGGCGATGTCCTGATATACGCCATCAACCATGGCAGCGGCCATGTTGAGGAGCGTGAGCTCGTCAACGTTCTTCACTTCACGCGCTTCGAGCATCACCTGCTGGCCATCGCGCACCTTGATGCCGGCCTTCTGCAGCTCGAAGAGCATCGGCGGCTCGACCACGTCGACGCCGAGCGGCATGTCGCCTACCCCCTCCTCGTCGAGGATCGCCTTGATCTCCTTCGCAGCTTCGCGGAAAAGCGTGAGATCGCCACCCGTCGCGCCGCGCAAGCCGAGTAGCCCCGCGCGGCAGTGATCTGTCTGCAGCCAAGGGGCGTAGAGCTTGTGATGGCGCGCCGCGCTGCCGAAATCCCAGATGTACGGATCTCCATTACCAGTGAGGAGCGAATAGCGCGTCAGTTTGTCGCGCGCCCACTCGCCGATCACCGTGCTCGTCGTGTATCGGATGTTGTGCTGATCGAAGCTGAGCAGTGCGCCGAGGCCTGAGTGCGCGAGCGCAGCCCGCACGCGCGCGAGCCGATAGTCGTGCAGCCGGCGGAAATTGACGCGCTCTTCGAAATCGACCTGCGTACGGCCGGGCGCCTGGAGCGGGCGATCCCAGCGGTGATGCGGATTGACGTCGTCCGGACGAATCTTTTTTGGCTGCGGGCGTCCGCTTTTTCCAGACTTTTTGGCCATCGATCCTCCAGGAGGGAGGGAAATTCTAGCCGGAGACGAGTTCCATACGACGTCTCAGGCGCGCCGCTGTTTCGCTGTCACCGGCCTGCTCCGCGCGCTTGAGCTGTACGCCAAGCCACGCGAGCAGTGGACGCCGCCATCCCTGGCTGGAAGAGATCTCGACAGCATTCGCGATTCCCTGCGGATCGATGCTGGCGGTGCGCATTTGAACCCCATAGGCAACCAACTGCGAGAACGGCTCATTCGTGGCCGAATGTGGGCCGCGTCCCTCAAGGTAGGTCGCGTACGCGCGTTCTTCCGCACCGGCATCCTGGCGCACCGCTTCGAATCCCTTACACGGATCGAAGACGAGGCTCGCCACCTGCGCAGCGCAGCGGATCAGTTCGGCGCGTGCGACAAGATCAGCGCGCCCGGTCGAGGTGAGCTCACTGCGGGCACGCTTGAATTCGGATTCCGCGCCTTGCGTGTCGCCGCGTAGATAGAGCTGCTGATACACCTGCATCGAATCGAAGGCGTTCTGCTGCCATTCCGGCACGGGCGGATTGTTGCCGCAGCCTGCGGACAGCGCGAGGACTAAGGCAGCTTGATATCGGGCTTTTGCTGATACGGCCATTTCTTGTTGATCTCATCGATCAAATTCGAGATTTTGCGAACGTTGGCATCCACGTCGGCGCGCAGCTGCGCAAGATCGGTCGTCGCCTCTTTTGCGTTGGCGCTCGTCACCTCTGCGTCGGCGAGAATCTGGTCGGCCCGCTTCAGGTTCGAGCGCACATCCGTCAGGACATTGTTCAGCTGATCGACGGCCTTCTCCGTTCCTGCCATGACGCCTCCCTGGGAGAAGAGGCGCTCCTCGGTCTTCAGCACCAGCTTGTCAGCCCGACCCACCAGTGAATCGACGGAAGCGAGCAAAGCGTTGGCACGGTCGAGCGTAGCGACGAGTTTCTTGGCATCCTCTTCATTTCCCAGAAGCATGCCGAGCACGCCATATTGGCCGGCGGCGCGCTGAGTAACCGAGCGCACGTCGCCCAGGGCGAGCTGCAGATTGCCGCCCGGACCGGTCATCTGCTCAACGTTTTCGAGAGTGCTGCGCAGCGTCGCCACCATGCGTGGGATTTCCTCCGAGGTATCGCCGCGCAGAACGTTCCTCACTGCGTCGTCCGGAAGCGGCGGATCGCGAAGATCGGCGGTGATGGCCCGGATGCGAGTGGAGCCGACGATGCCACGCTCGAGCGTAAAGATCGTCGTCTGGCGCAACCAGTGCGCATCCTTGCGCGGCACGTCGATCTCGATCCGCGCTCGCCCCAGCTCATCGAGCGCGAGACGCTTCACCCGGCCGATCGGGAAACCGGAGAACGTGAGATCCATGCCGATGCTCACGCCTTCGCCGTTGTCCGCAATGAGCGTCAGGTGCTGGTTGTCCTCAAACACGCCTCGCGCATAGAGCGCATAACCGACAAACCCGGTGCCAAGTACGACGGCAAGCCCGACGAGCAGTCCAACACGAAATTGGAGCCCCTTCGGAACAGGCGTCGAAGCGCTGTTGCGATCCATGGAATAAGTGTTTGTTTTGATTATTGCACCACTCAGGCGCGTAGATTGCATCCCGTCGGGCGCTATGCGCCCATCGATCAAAGCAACCTTCACGCTCCTGAAGGAAACTGCCGCAGCATGGTCCGACGACTACGCGCCCAGCATGGGCGCGGCGCTTTCGTACTACACGTTGTTCTCCATCGCTCCGCTGCTTCTCATCGTCATCGCGGTGGCGGGTTTCGTCTTCGGCGCGGAAGCGGCACGCGGTGAGATCTTCGGGCAGCTCGCCGGCCTGGTCGGCCCCGATGGCGCAAAGGCCGTGGAAGGCCTGCTGCAGGCGGCGGACCAGCCGCGGCAGGGAATGATTGCCACAATCATCGGCATCGTCACTTTGCTGCTCGGCGCAACGACCGTATTCGGCGAGCTGCAAAACGCACTCGACCGAATTTGGCGTGCGCCGGCTCGCGAGAAGGCCAAAGGCTGGTGGAATCTCTTGCGCATGCGCCTGCTCTCGTTCGGCATGGTCCTGGGCATCGCATTCCTCCTGACGGTGTCCCTCGTCCTTAGCGCTGCGATCGCAGCCTTCGGCAAATGGTGGGGCACGGCCGAGGTCGTGGCCCACCTCCTCGAGGTCGCGCTGAGTTTCGGCCTCACCACGGTGCTTTTCGCGCTCATCTACAAGTTCATTCCGCGAGTCCACGTCGCCTGGCACGACGTTTGGATCGGCGCAGCGGTCACCGCAATCCTCTTTGCGATCGGCAAGCTCCTCATCGGTCTGTACCTCGGTAAGAGCAGCGTAGCGTCAAGCTTCGGCGCAGCCGGCTCGCTCGTCGTGCTCATGCTGTGGGTCTATTACTCCGCACAGATCTTTCTTTTCGGCGCCGAATTCACCTGGGTCTACGCGCATGAGCATGGCTCCCGCCGCGGAGAACCCCGCCCTGGCGCGGACGAAGCAGAGCCCGCGCCTCAGCGGCCAGGCCTTCCCGTTCTCCGTCCATTACCCGCGCTGCCGGCGTCTGTAGCGCCAAAAACCTGGCGCCGCCGCCATCCTTTCAGCGGTCTCGGCCTTGCCTTCATTGCGGGCGTAACACTCGGCGCGGCAAAATCGGCAGGCGAGCATTTCCTCGCCCGGAGATGAGGTTCGATATGAAGAAGTATCTTTGTCTACTGCTTCTTGCGGGATGCTCGACGGTGCAGTGGGAAAAGCCCGGCGCTACCGGCGAAAGCATTGATGCAGACCTGCGCAGTTGCAATGCTGCCGTGTATGCAACACCCGGCATACCATCGCCGCGTACGACTTCGAATTCTCCGGAGGTCCGCACGTCGCCGACGGCGGGCGTCAGCGTGCAAAGCGCGGGCTCCTATGGAGATGCCGACAAGCAGTTACAGCAAGGCCAGCGCATAGACGATTGCATGAAGAGCCGGGGCTATACGCTCAAAGCGGGCTGACCGCTCAGACGTACTTCAGCGCAAGCCCGGCGATCTCGATCAATCCGAGGGCGAAGAACAGCCGAACCATTCCGCCCATCACGGCAACCGGCACGGAACGAGGATCGCGTGTCGCGTCCAGTCCGGCCGATATGGGAATCACAGCGACGACAACGCCGAAGGCCACGCACTTCACGCCGAACCCTGCAATGGCGAGCGGCGTGAAGACTCGCGCCACGGTGCGGGTGAAAGGCTCGAAGCCCCAGGGCGACGCGCCGTACATCAAGAGGTAGGACAGCGCGACGACGAACACGCAGGCGAGCGTGGTGAGTGCGAACACTGACGCCGCGGCGGCGGCGACCCGCGGCACGAAATCACGCTCGAATGGCTCGATACCCGCGCTGGCCAGGTCGTGGAACTCGCCGCCGATGCGCAGCATTGCGATCTCGGTACTGATCGCCGCGCCCGAGCGCAGCGCCACGAAAAGCGCGGTGAGGAGCGGCATCAACTCGAGCACCAGGGCACGAAAAATCAGCTCGAGCGCATAGTCCTCGAGCGCGAACTCCCGCGCGGTGCTCAGTGTGATTTCGACGACGACAACGCCAAGGAGTGTTGCAAAGAGCGTAAAGCCGGGTAGTACCTGCCACGCGGTGAAGTACACCTGGCGGGTAGTCGCGTCACGCGCGCGTGGCGTATAGAGCTTCGGGGAAAGAACCGCTGCGACTACGGCGAAGCCGAAACGCGCGGCGCGGCCCCATGCCTGGAACCAGCGCACCGCATGGTCGGCCTCGTTCACTTGCCGCGGGCGAGATCCTCCACGCGGCTGCGCGCAAGCTTCACCTTGTCCGCGGCACGGAGGATTTCCTGCCAGGTCGTCTCGTCAACCGGAACGCCATCGCGCGTGCGCTTCGCGCGCAACTCGCGCTCGGGCTCGCCGGCAATGCGCACATGGTCGAAGCCAGGCGCGGGCCGCGATTTGCGCAACCAATCGAGGAAGAGTCGCGCCTCGCGCTCGAAGGCCGCTTCGGTGCCCAGGCGCTTCGGATCGATCACGATCGCGAGCATCCCGTTCAACACGCGTTGCTTGTTCGATTCCTCGTAGTGCCACGTACCGCCGCCGGAGAGCGCGCCTCCGAGCAGCTCGCACGCGATCGCCATACCGTAGCC